>JANYKG010000078.1 GCA_025358205.1 Armatimonadota bacterium | reverse complement strand
CACACCGTCCGGCAATCAGCATATTGTCCACCACAAGCGGCACCAGCGAACGGTATGGCACCTCGTACCAATCACCGGGTGGAGGCGCACCGGGCTTTATCGGAGGAGCCTCTATGCGCTTGTAGCCCTTATCATCGGGGGCATGCACGTCCACGGGATACGCCGAGCGCATAACTACATCGGGGAACTTCCGACCGTCAGCTACGTCGTCTGCGCTGAAGACATATTCGCCCATTACGCGACGGGTCTCACGCACTCCAACTTGTGTAGCTGTCTGAAGCAGATAGGCATCCTCGAAACCAGGAATGTATTTGCGAAAGAATTTCATGAGCGCCATCGTCTGACGCCGCCCTTCGATTTCGGCCGTCGTCAAGTCCTCCGAAGTGGTGCCGTCTACGCCGCCAATATGTGTGGTGTTTACCACGACCTAGCCGGGTGTCGGCAAGCTGATGTAGAAGACAAGATCCTGATCGAGCGGGAACTCGCCAATCTCACGCGCTTGTTCCACCTTCGTGAAGAATCCGGCAATCCCGACTGCGCCCTCCATCATGCGGTCAACAGCTTCATCGCTCGCCGGCTTGGGAAACCGCATCTCCTCAGGGTTTTCCTTAGCGTAGATAAGCGATTTCCTGACATCCACATTCCCGATAGTAAACATCAAAGTCATCGCCTGTGCCAACCCGTTCGCCAGATCGCCGAATTCATAGTCCGCATGGGCCATAGCCGCCACGTCCGCATCCCCTGTACAATCAATGAGTATCTTCGCATCTATGTTCTTCGTGCCGGATTTTGTAAGAACCTCAACTCCGGCGATCTCTTTGCCCGCCATGCGCGCGCCAGTGATGATGGAGTGCAGCAACAGGTGTGTACCTGATTCCAATGCCATCTCCTGACACGCAAACTTCATGGCCTCAGGGTCAAATGCCCGTTGTTTGAACCCACCCAGATCACGCATGCGCTCACAAAGCTCGATGTAAAATCCTCCTATCAGCGGCTTACCATCCGATGTATAGGAACTCATGAAAGGGTTGACCAGGCCTGCGGTTCCCAGACCTCCGAGAAAGCCATACCTCTCGATCAGCAATGTGTCTGCGCCAAGGCGAGCTGAGGCCACTGCAGCCGCCACACCGGCGACTCCTCCACCAGCCACAATCACGTCATACCGTTCTTTGATCTTCATTTTACTACCTCCGATCAGCTATCCGTGCGTGAATGGCTTATTATACAGCAAGTTCGCCCTTGCGTGAATGGATAATTCTCTCGTCGGGTAACATCTCTGCATGATCTTCGCCACAAGTTGTGAAACAAACATACCATCTTTCGTCGTCTAATAATTAGAAGAGTTTTTGCGAATGCGCCACAGGATGGGCGATGTTTGTTCCTAAAAATAAGAAGGAGGGGACACAAATGAGATACAACAGATTTGTTTCCAGATTCATGGTTTTCGGACTCTTGGCGCTGGTTGCGTTCTCTATGACACTGCTGTACACCACTTCGGCATATGCAAAGGGATCGTACAGAACAGATAACCAGGATAACGCCGGAAACACAACACGCAGTACCGGACAGGATAATTCTTCGTCCAGTTCATCATCTAGCGACACGTCAAGCTCGCGTCACAGCAGCCAGCAGGAAACGCGACGCATTGAACCCGCGCCTGACACCTCAAACAACGGGGGTGGGCAGACTAACAGAGAGATACGGAGAGATACTCCACCCCCAGTGGAGCGCAGTAACTATCAACCTCCGAACAGCGGCAATGGACGCCAGAACACTACCGATTCGCAAGTATACACAAGGCAGGAAACACCTAAGTCTGATAACTCAGACCAGCGAAACAACCACGGCAACCACAACTCTAACAGTGGTTCATCCTCATCTTCCGAGTCAAGGTATACACCCAGTAGCGACACTTCCAACCGCAGTAACACGGGCAACAGTTCATCCTCGACTTCCGAGCCGAGGTATTTGCCCAGTAACGATACGTCCAACCACAGGAACTCGGGCAGTAGTTCGTCCTCGTCTTCCGAGCAGAGGAATACGCCCAGTAACGACACATCCAACCACAGGAACTTGGGCAACGGTTCATCCTCGACTTCCGAGCAGAGGTATACACCCAGTAATGATACATCCAACCACAGGAACTTAGGCAACGGTTCATCCTCGTCCATCGAGACGAGATCGAATACCAAAACTAATGAACCCAATTCCGTCCTGAAATCAACTACCAACCACCGTCCTGTAGACCTGCAGAACGGCAATGGTGTAAACACGCGGTCAGATATCAAAAGCAATCCGAATTTAGGATTCTCCAACATTCCACAGTCATCAGTGCGCAATGATATCCCAAAGAGCACGCATATACCCAACCTTACAGGCGTTTACCGCAAGGATTATGCTGATCTGGGAGATATCTGGAAGAGTCGTCGCGAGCGCCAGAACAACAAGTTCGATAACAACCGGTTCAACAACAATGGACGAGACAACCACAATGACAACCGTTCGCACAGTAATGTGTCCATTAACTTCAACTTCTTCCCGGACTGCAGATATCAGTATTATGACTACAAATACGATCCATGGTACAGCTATCCATCAGTCTACTGCTACTACACAGGGTTGTTCCCGCCGTACATCTACGGTCACAGGGTGACATACATTCACCACAACATCGTCACCTATCGCTACGTAGAAATCCCAGTCACGATTATCTATCGCGACAGCCCGTCATACCGATCTGATGCAGCAGACGATTACTATCTCTCCAGCTACCGCTACCGCGACCTTTCAGATGCGCTCAGGGATATCGAAAAGGCATGGCAAAATGGCGACGCCGACTTGCTCATTCAACATGTGCAACCAGACCAGAAAGTGGATATCTACCTGAAGAATGACTACTCATACACTCTGGAATCTCAGGACTTTGAGGATATGACCAGAGACGCCATGTCTCACATAGATACCTACAAGTTCGATATCTATCGAGTCCGTCAGCGAGATTCCAGGTCGGTGGTCGCATATGCCGAGCATCGTTACAAAGATGATGACACATACCAGCGCGATTCCGCTGACAGTGCGCTAGGGGACAACCTGGATGCCAAGATCAATAAGGTCTACGTCCGCTATACGCTGGACAGGATCGGTAGCGAATGGTTCATTACGGAAGTTGGAACTTCGCCGACAAAAGAGGATTAGAGTAGCAACGTGCCGTACACGAACAGTGCATCTTAACGGCATTGAAGGAGTAATAACATGAGGAAAAGCCGCTTTGTCCAAAAGTCTGTGATGATTGTAGCGAGTGCAGTGATGCTGTTGGGCTTGGTGACCACCTATCACCCATTGATATCGGTTGCTCATGCCAAGGGTGTGATCAAGACCACTCCCAAAAACAATTCGGAAGAAACAGCGAACGACAGCACGGCAACACAGAATCGAGGACAAAGCGGCAATTCCTCAACGAACAGCAACCAAAGCAGTTCTGGCAGGAACAGCTCTTCCACATCGTCCGAAAAGAATGGCACGGTCTTCAATTCTAATGGCCGCAGTGAGTCTCAAAGCAGCAACAGCCAAACGAATACAGAGCCGCAGATACGAGACAACGGCACGCCCGACACCAGCGGACAGTATCTAAAACACAATGAGCGCCAGGACCCGGACTACAAGTACCGAAAACACTATGTGGATACTTTCTACTATCCGTATGATTTTCAGTTCTATTCGGACTATCCCAGTTATGGACTAGGGCGGGTTTTCATCATTGACCGCGACACCTGGGACAGCAATCGTGGCAGGTGGCATAACTCCTACGAATACAGGAACCCAGCGCCAGGCTCGTTGGAAGAAGCGCTGGTAGACATCGAGGCCACGTGGATGGAGCGCAACGCCGAGTGCATGATGTGGCATGTAGACGCACGCGGTGAAGTGCAGATCTACACCGAGGGCAAATACTCCCACTCTCTGACTCCTCGCGAGCTGTACAAACTGACAGATGAAGCCATCGCCCGCATGGATACACTGTCATTCGCCTTCACGGACGTCCAGAGGCGCGGTGATTCCGCAGGGGCATTCGCGAGGCACGAGTATCGGGCGCAGGATGGAAAGCGCGTCACCGCTTACCTTGCCTACAACTTGGAGAGGGTTCGCAACCGCTGGGTCATCAAGCGCATAGATATCAGCAAGAAGCCATACGGTTCACCGAAGTGCTTTATCGCCACAGCAGCCTATGGTTCACCCATGGAAAGTGAAGTCTTGGCGCTGAGGTCGTTCCGTGATCGCTACCTGCTAACCAATCCTGTCGGCAGAATGTTCGTGTCAGCGTACTACCGTATCAGCCCGCCGATAGCGAACTGGATAAGCGAAAAAGGCACAATGCGATGGGTAGTGCGAGAGGTTCTGTGGCCGGTGGTTCAGATCTGCAGGCTGTTTGTGAGATAAGCGGGCGACTCTGCCGTGGCTGGCGCCAGTGCGCGCGATCTCTTCGTCAGGCGGATGGTGGCCGTGTTGTCACCGGGCAGAAGCTCGTAGTTGTCAACCAAACTGCGGATGACGTCCATTTCGCCCACAAGGTCTTCAGTCGCTTCACTTGCCACAAGCGGGGTGTATCGGGCTGAGGAATTGGTGATCTCCACCACCACGGATGTCTCAACTGCGGAGACTCTCACGCACACCGGCTTCATCGCACCGTCGTGGCCCTCATTCATCGCCCAAAGACATGTTCGGTTCACCGCGTTCTCGGTATCCTCGATGTCCTTGCGGCTCATGTTCAGCCATGACGCCGTGCGGGATATGACCTTGCGCAGCAGCTCCAAGTGCAGACGGCTCTTCCCTATTTGAACTTCCGTGGTCATATTGCGTTTCCATCCATAGACATAGCTTGCCTGCATAATGCAGGGCCTTCCAAGCACTATCCACGTCTGTTGTGAACAGTGCAGCCGAGCGGTCAAAATACCTCACGGCTTGCGTGAGTGAGAATACGGTGTTGCGGCTTGATTGTACCGATCTTTCGAGGCTCTTTACCCCAAGCCTTCTCTGTGCAGTACATTGGTGAAGCTGATACAACTCTAGCACAGGTCGGAGGCCATGTCAATGAAAAGCATAGGGTCAAAAGTGTTATTTTTTCGCCACATTTTTGGCTTGATTGCACGCCACTTCAACGGCCATATTGTGAGGAAGAAAACCGACCTATGAGGGAACTGGAATACCTTCAGACGTTCACTAAATTCGTATGATTTTCCCCACCTATCGTGGGTGTGTGACGGTTTTTTCACGGACTGAAGACAAAATAAAACCGGCGGCTATCATCAAGTCGCCGGTTCATTGATTACTTACTGCCGGAGCGCTATACGCCCTTCAACTGAACTACGTTCTCCCAAGGGAATTGACTGTGGCCAAAGTGCCCGTTCTTCGCTGTCTCCTTGTAGATCGGACGCCGCAGGTTCAAGTGCTCGATGATCCCGTCCGGCGTCAGCTTGAAGTTGCTGCGAATGATATCAATGATCGCGTCCTCAGACATTGTGCCCGTGCCGTAGGTCTCGACCATTATGGACACCGGCTCGGCCACGCCGATCGCGTAGGCAAGCTGAATCTCGCATCTCTCCGCCAGGCCCGCCGCCACTAGGTTTTTTGCCACGTACCTTGCCATGTACGTCGCGGATCGGTCAACCTTCGTGGGGTCTTTTCCGCTGAAGCAGCCGCCGCCGTGCCGAGCCATGCCGCCGTAGGTGTCTACGATGATCTTTCTGCCCGTCAGACCGGTGTCGCCCTCAGGTCCGCCGATCTCGAAGATGCCGGTCGGGTTTATGAAGAATTTCACATCATTGGTCATGTACCGGGAATATTCGTCGAGGATGCCATCCAGCACGTGCTTGCGAACCACGGCTTCCACGTCCTGCTGACTCATCCCAGCGTCGTGCTGAGTGGAGACCACAATCGTATCAATGAACTTCGGCACACCGTCCACATAAGCGACGGTGATCTGTGACTTGCCGTCCGGGCGCAGTCCAAGGCTTCTATCCGCCTTGCGCACTTCGGCAAGCTTCTTCGTGATCTTGTGGGCCAGCATGATGGGAAGAGGCATCAGCTCAGCAGTGTCCTTGCAGGCATACCCGAACATCATGCCCTGGTCCCCTGCCCCGCCTACGTCCACACCGCAGGCGATGTTGGGCGACTGCTTGTTGATGTGGACCTTCATCTCGGCCTGGAAACCGTCGAATCCCTGGCAAGCATCATTGTAACCGATGTCGCACACCGCGGCCCTTGCCACCTGCTCGTAGTGTACATCTGCGCTGGTGGTGACCTCGCCGGCCACAAACGCGCGGCCACTGGTCAGCAACGCTTCCACAGCCACTCTGCCGCACGTATCCTGTTCCAGTACCGCGTCCAGAATAGCGTCGCTGATCTGATCAGCCATCTTGTCGGGATGCCCTTCCGTTACGGACTCGGAAGTGAAGAGAGTGAATTTGTCCAATGCGTTTCCTCCTCTTGTATTGAATGGGTTGGGGCATGAAAAAACCCCTGCCTGCGCTGAGGAGAGGTTCGTGATGGCGTATGCATCCTACTTTTCCCCTTATCTTGCAGCTCGGATGCTGCCCGGAATTGGCACCTGGTAGGCGTACTACTGGTTGCCGTGGCTTCAAAGGGCCGGTCCCTCCACCACTCTGGATAAGGCACTGCTTGGGTACCTGTGCGTATAATAGCACAAAGGCCGGGATTGTTCAATATCTCGAAGCGCTTACGCCCCAGCCATCGGCTGATAAAGGTATCTCTGGAACCCGGCAAACAGCATGTTGATAGTCTCCGGTTTGCCCAGATCGTCCACCGCGTCCGCTATCGAGCCGTGGTACTTCAGCAGCAGCAACGGATTCAGCTTTGTCTGGTCCAGTTCATCAACCCCAACGTTCACATAGTGCTGCAGAACGAAGTCCAGGAATAGCCGCTGTTTCTCAGCGAACCGCGCGTTAATATGCACCCGCGCACCGGCCGCTCTCACCTCGCGGGTCACGGTCGGCAGCGCATACGCCACATAAGCCAGCACGTCGAAGATGTCGCTCTTCTCCGCGTCAATGCTCTTCTGCATCTCAGCAAGTTGATCCCTGCCGAACCCCTTGTCCGCCAATCCCTCCAGCAGTTTCCTACGCGTATCCGGAGCGCTCCACAATGCCCGCAGTTCGTCTTCATTCTTGAAGAACTCAGGCAACTTACCGAAGAGCAACTCCATGAACTGCTGGGAGGACATCGGCGTCCCGTCCGGGTGCCAGAAGCTTGTCATGGTCATGTGCTGAATCGCGCGCTCTTTTCCATCCGCCAGCTTCACCCTGATCTTCGCCTTCTTCTTGCACACACACGGGCGCTCTCCGCATATCGGGCAAGGCTCTTTCGGGCATTCGCAGGGCAGTTTGCCACACTTCGGGCACGGCTTGGGCGGTGGCGGAGGCGTCTTCTCGCACTCGCAAGGATAGCACCCGCACTTCGGGCACGGCTCGGGGTCCTGCGGCTCGCCGTCCCATTCCGGGTCGCTGAAGTGATGGTACGCCTTCACAAAATCGTAGATCGTGAAGTAGTATTTCTTATCATATAACCGCGTTCCTCGCCCAATGATCTGCTTGAACTCGATCATCGTATTGATCGGCCGCATCAGCACTATGTTCCGCACGTTCCTGGCATCCACGCCTGTCGAGAGCTTCTGAGAGGTAGTCAGTATCGTCGGGATGGTCTTCTCGTTATCCTGAAAGTCGCGCAAGTGCTGGTCACCCAGCGGGCCTTCGTTCGCCGTCACACGCTGACAGTAGTTCGGGGCCTTGCTCTTCTTCATCTGGTTGATCAAATCCCGCACCGCCAGCGCATGGGCCTGGGTCGCGCAGAAGACCAGCGTCTTCTCTTTCTGGTTTATCATCCCCATGAAGATCTCGACCCGCTTCTTCTCCCGCGCCATGATCTCGATGATCTTGTTGAAGTCCTCTTCCACATAAACCTTGCCGGTCTCGATCTCGCCTTCCACCAGCATGTCATCCGGCGTGTAGATATACTCGTCCATGGTGGTGGAAATCTGCTTCACGCGGAACGGCGTAAGGAAGCCGTCGTTGATGCCGTCCTTCAGCGAGTAGATATACACCGGTTCGCCGAAGTATGCGTATGTGTCCACATTGTCCTTGCGCTTGGGCGTGGCGGTAAGTCCAAGCTGCACAGCGGGGGCGAAATACTCCATGATGTCGCGCCAACTGCTCTCATCACGCGCGCCGCCCCTGTGGCATTCGTCAATGATGATGAAGTCGAAGAAATCACGCGGGTAGTCGCCGAAGTACGGGGTCTCGTTCGGCCCGCACATGAAAGTCTGGAAGATAGTGAAGAAGATGCTGCCGTTCGTGAGCACCCTCCCCTTCTTCTGAATCTCGCTGGGCGATATCCGCACCATAGCATCCTCGGGGAAGGCGGAAAACTCATTGAACGCCTGGTCGGCCAGGTTGTTGCGGTCGGCAAGGAAGAGTATGCGCGGACGGCGTGTCGGCTCTCTGCTCAGGTTCCAGCGGCTGTAGAACAGCTTCCACGCAATCTGAAACGCGATGAACGTCTTGCCGGTCCCTGTTGCCAGAGTCAGCAGCATGCGCTGTTTGTCGTCTGCGATGGCATCCATCACCCGCTCTACCGCTATGTCCTGATAGTAGCGGCTGGGGTGCGATCCGCCTCTGTCCTCAAACGGTACCTCGGCAAACCGGTCGCGCCAGGCGTTCGCCTCGGCGTGTGTCTGCTGCCATAAGTCCTCAGGCGTCGGGAATTGGGCCAACTCCCCTTCACTTCCGATCTCCATATCTATGCCGTAGATGCTCTGACCGTTTGTGGAGTAGGCAAAGCGGATAGCCATCTTTTCGGCGTAGTCTTTGGCTTGTGCGGCGCCTTCTGTCAACTCCGCGTCCCACTGCTTTGCCTCGATCACCGCCAGCTTGGTGTTCCGGTATTCAAGAACGTAGTCTGCCTTCAGGGCATTGCCGCGTATACCTGCGCCCTCCAGCCGACCGAGAGTAATCTGATACTCCCTGCGGATGCGACTGCCCTCTACCACGCCCCAGCCAGCGGCCTTCAGGGCGGGGTCTATGTGTTCGGCTCTGGTTTCGGCTTCGTTCATGTCATCCTCCGGGAGGCGGACCCAATTGACTCCATTGACACTCGGGTCACCACCGTCAATCCCGTCAATAAGGTCATCTTCCTATGTCGGCCTTGTTCCCTTGCATTCGGGATAAGCGGAACAGCCCCAGAAGTCGCCTTTGGCGGACTTCCGGCGGCGCATGGGTTGGCTGCACTGCGGGCACTCGGGCGAAGGTTCGCGCGTCTTCTCGCGGGCTTCAATGCGCTTGGTCGTTAGCCGCTCGCTGAAACCGCCGGTCTCTTCAAAAGCGGCTCCCTGTGCCTCGATCTGGCTCTTAAGCATGTTCAGAGCGCGACCGATGATGATCAGCATGGCGTTGGCCACCACCAGATCGTCGTCGGCATCAAGCCAGCGGACGTATTTCTTGCGTTGTTCCAGTGCGTGCTTGGCGGACTCGTGAACCATATCATCGGTAAACGGCGCGGGATCTATCGAGATGGCGTTCACCGTCTTCGCCTCGGGGGAATGCACCGACCACGGAAGCTGGCCTCGGTCCAGTATCCAGATTTCGTAGTCGCCGCGCAGTTCGCTCAGGCTCGCCCGCGCGACGTCTGTCAGTTTCATTTCGGTATCTTTGGAGGTTGCCGACCGCTCGGAGCCTTCGATGATGTTCTGGCGCCCGCTGCGGGCAGCCTGGGTCATCTGGTCGTATTGTCGGCCCTTGGGGTCATAGAACTTGGCAGACTCGCGGTGATCGTGCGTAATGAACCGGCGGCAGAACCGCAGGGTTTCAAGCTGGACGATTGTCGCCAGGGTAAAGGTATGCAGCTTGCGGAATCCCCCGCGTTTATCAAAAAGCTCCGGCATGGTTTCTCCTTTTTGGGGCTTCGTTGACGGGATTGACCCCTGTGTCAGTCCCGTCCCTCTGGTCAACAAGGTCCCAGACTGTCACAACGCCCTCCTATCTCGCTGGTCGTCAGTCCGGTCAACAAGGTCCCACGTTCTCACAACGCCCCCCGGAACGCATCATGCAGCAAAGATTTCTTTAGCTCATCCAGGGCATCAAGCTTCTGCTGGTAGATGGATTCAAGTCGTTGGGTGTTCTTCTCTACCTCACAAATCAGAGCCACGATAGCTACTTGCTCTGCTGGCGGTGGCATTGGACACACTAAATCAAGGACATCCTCGCGCGAGATGCCTGGAATGGCTGCACCTTTCGCAATCGACTGGAAGTAACCAAGGTTGGTCGATAGAAAAGCATACAGATAGCTTGCATCTGCCGCTGTTGCCCTTACGGCCATGATCTGCCTGCTGATCGCTACGGTATCAACATGCAGACGGTTAATTTTCCCGACGCCAGCTCCCTTGACTGTTACGAGTATATCTCCTTGCTTCGCCATTCGTTTTGGGTGCTCAGTCCACTTCGACACAATGGGGTTGACACAACCGAAGTCGGACGGCCCAGTCAGATAGCCAACACCTCTCTCCTGCAGATTGTAGTCACTGGCGTCAATGTGCTGTCCAGAGACTAGCTCGCAGAGAGTACCCAGCCGCTTCTCCACCCACCCTGGACCGGGGTGGGTGAAGACGGATTGCAGGTGGCTTTCGAAGAGTGCGCGACCGTTTTGGAGGTTCTTCTCTGTGTTCGCTTTTGCAGTAGCGATTCCCGCAAACGCTTCATCCAATATCCCCACAATCCGCTCCTGTTCGGAAAGCGGGGGAATGGGAATCACCTGAGCCTTCACGTCGCCGTCAGTGACTGCCGGATAGCTCGCGCCTTTCTGAAGACTTTCCATCTGACCCATGAATTCCTCTGCCTGGAGAAAGTAGAAACCGAACCGGTGATCCAGTTCCGGCTTTGTGCGAAGCACAAAGAAGCCCGTGCTGCAAACCTGTCCATCGAGTTGTTTCGGCACAACTGCGATTCTTCGAAGCGTGGGGCGTATCGTGGCAAATATGACATCATTGACTCTGACCCGTTTCCTCGCTCGACTTGGAGCATTTTGACCCAGAATTCGCTGGGTTGTCATAATCTGTAGGTCGTCGCTTGAGACGCTCGAAACGTCAATATAGTCAATCTCGTCATGGGGTCTCTTGACCGGATTGACAGTTTCGGTCTTCTGTAACACATCCCCCAGCTTCTTTGTCTGCCATCCAGTTTTCACAGCAGCCCTCGGATATTCGCTAGAACTCCCGCGCTCTCTGCATCCAGCAGGGCAATCTCATCCATAATGGCCTGGGGAGTGCGGTGGATGATCTCCTCGCCGCCGTTCGGATTCTTCACCGACAAGTCAAAAGTCGTCTGGTCTACCGCAGCCGTGTCAACAGTCCACGACTTGGGCGAATCCGCATACGTCTTCTGCCGGTCAACAAAGTCACTGAGGTCATCATCATTCAGCGGATTGGTCTTGCCCAGGTTTCGGCCCGGATCGAGCTGGTAATACCACGTCTTCTGAGTGGGCGCGCCTTTCTCGAAGAAGAGCACTACTGTCTTCACCCCCGCGCCCTGGAACGTGCCGCCGGGACAATCAAGCACGGTATGCAGGTTGCAGCTTTCCAGCAGAAGCTTGCGCAGGCTGACAGAGGCGTTATCTGTATTGGAAAGGAAAGTATTCTTGATAACCACGCCAGCCCGCCCGCCTGCCTTCAGCATCTTGATGAAATGCTGAAGGAAGAGGAATGCGGTCTCCCCGGTGCGGATAGGGAAGTTTTGCTGGAGTTCCTTGCGCTCCTTGCCCCCGAAAGGCGGATTGGCGAGAATCACGTCGAAGCGATCCTTCTCCTGCACATCGGCAAGGTTCTCGGAGAGAGTATTAGTGTGCAGGATGTTCGGCGCCTCTATGCCGTGCAGTATCATGTTCATGATGGCTATGACGTAGGCGAGCGACTTCTTCTCTTTGCCGTAGAAGGTGTTGGTCTGAAGCGCCTGATACTCGGAGACGGTGATGTTCGGTTTCTCCTTCAAGTAGTCGAACGACTCGCACAGGAAACCCGCGGAACCGACCGCGCCGTCGTAGATGGTCTCTCCAAGGCGGGGATTGACGACCTTGATGATAGCGCGGATGAGCGGACGCGGCGTGTAATACTCACCGCCGTTCCTGCCCGCGTTGCCCATGTTCCTGATCTTGGCTTCGTAGAGGTGCGAAAGCTCGTGCTTCTCGGACTGCGACCGGAAGCGCAGTTCGTCTACATGGTCAATGATTCCGCGCAGATTGTACCCGCTGTGGATCTTGTTCTTGATCTCGCCGAATATCTCGCCGATCTTGTATTCGATGGTGTTGGGGCCGCTTGCCCTCTGTTTGAAACCGTGGAGGTATGGAAAGAGCTTCTGGTCAACAAAGTCGCGGAGGTCATCGCCGGTCATGGCATTGCTGTGGTCGAGTTTGCCGTCTTTGTCCTTGGGAGCGGCCCAGCTTTCCCAGCGGCAGGGTTCGTCAAGGATGAAGCTGTACTGCTTGCCCTCAAGCTCGGCCTCCACGGCCTTGTCCAGCTCCAGCGCATCCAGGTATTTCAGGAACAGCAGCCATGAAGTCTGTTCGGTATAATCCAGCTCGGTAGTGCAGCCGGCCTCCTTCCAAAGAATGTCGTCAATGTTCTTGAAAGCCTGCTCAAACATGGTCACCTATCCTCTACGCACTCGGCGTTCTCTTTTCCGTCTAGGAAGCTATCGTTCCATTTTAGTCAATAGCCTAAGAGGTGTCAAACGCAGATGGGGCTGCGCTTGTTATCACGCAACCCCATCAATCTTGTTCCGCCGTTGCATTGGCGGATGCTACGCGGACGAGCCGGAAATCAGCCCGCAATATTCACTACAAACGTGAATGATGCTCTGAAGGCCCTGGATCGTTCGATCCAGGCTAGCCCTCTTCGATGGCGCTAACCGGGCAAGCCTCGGCGCATGAACCGCAGTCCGTGCAGACGTCGGGATCAATCACGTACTTGGGATCGCCCTCGGAAATCGCGTCAAACGGGCACTCAGGGAGACATGTCCCGCACATAGTGCATTCATCGGTGATCTTGTAAGCCATTACCACTTCTCCTTTCTGCATACGAAATCGCATTATGATAGCATATCCGGCAGATTTCCGCACGTGTTTCTGCGGCGAGTAGTTCACGAGGGCAAGGACCCGGCTCCCCGCAAGCACGAATCCTTAGTTGGGTTGGCTGTACTAAAAACGCTTGTCAAACCTGCCTCCCCTCTGGTATACTACCGCAGTTGTTGCATATTCTTCCGCTCATTCCCGTGCGAAGAGAGCGGCATGCCGTTTCAACAGTACGAAGAAAGGGCTGTGACAAAGTGATTACCGTTCAGAAATACGGCGGAAGTTCCGTGGCATCCACGGAAAAGATCATGACAGTGGCCAAGCGGATCAAGCACGCAGCGGAATGCAGCCAGGTAGTGGTTGTGGTTTCCGCGATGGGCGATGCTACGGATCAGCTTATCGCCATGGCAAAGGCAATCAGCAAGATACCGAATGAGCGGGAGCTTGACAAGCTTCTGGCGACCGGCGAACAGGCCAGCAGCGCGCTTCTTACACTGGCGCTGCATGAACTGGGCACGCAGGCGGTGTCGCTCACCGGCGGACAGGCGGGTATCATCACCGAAAGCACCCCTGGCAAGGCGCGCATCCTGAACGTCAACCCAGAGCGATTGAGCCAGGAACTGAATGAGGGCAAGGTTGTAGTGGTGGCCGGATTCCAGGGCATCACGGAGAACGCCACATGGGCGGATATCACCACCCTTGGACGCGGCGGCTCGGACACAACGGCGGTGGCATTGGCGGCTGCGCTGCACGCAGACAGGTGCGAGATATACACCGACGTGGACGGCGTGTTTACCGCTGATCCCCGGATTTGCCTGAACGCCCGCAAGCTTGACAGCATTTGCTATGAAGAGATGCTGGAACTGGCAGGTCAGGGCGCCAGAGTTATGCATTCAAGAGCCGTGGAACTCGGCGAAATCTACGGAGTAAACATTCTTGTCGCGCACAGCGTAAGGGAAGTTCCCGGTACGCTGATCTGTAAGGAGGATGATACCATGGAAGCGAGAAATCCCGTCCGCGGAATCGCTCATGATACGGACGTAGCAAAGATCACAGTAACCTCTCTGCCGGACAGGCCCGGCATTGCGTATCAGATATTCCACGCGCTGGCCGAAGCGAACATCAACGTTGACGTGATAGTGCAGAACGTGAGTTCTCAGGGCGTCACGGACATGTCGTTCACGGTGAACCTGGCCGACCTGGCGAAGGCGCAGAGCGTGCTTGATCCCATCATGCAGAACGTAGGCGCGAAGAACCTGACCACATCGGTGGATCTGGCGAAGGTCTCCATCGTGGGAACAGGCATCCGCAGCCATCCCGGTTATGCAGACACCATGTTCGGCGCGCTGGCGAAGAACGGTATCAACATCGTGTCCATCACAACCAGTGAAATCCGCATCACCTGTCTGATTGATAAGGCGGACGTACAGCAGGCCGTTCAGTCGCTGCATGATGCGTTTGAACTGGAGAAGCCCGACGGCCCGGTGAAGGGCGAATAGGCCGCATTATTCATGAAAAGCATGAATAATGCTCAGAAGGCCGCGGATTATGCGGGACATGCATAATCCGCGTTGGGCTGCATGCATCTTAATCGTACAATGGACCGGCGGGAGAGAACACTTCCGCCGGTCTTGTCTTGTGGCGGCGTTAAGTTGCGTTATCTGTGGGCAAGTGATATAATACGTCGTTGTCGCGCCTGCGACACAGTCCTGCTATATGCGGGACAGCGCCGGCATCGCTAGATTCCGGCGTCCTTCCTGCTCCGGGCTTTAACCCGGGGCCATTAGTCCGAGGGGAGGTGATATAGTGGTTCGTCCATACGAAGCTTTGTACATTGTTGACCCTGAAACGTCTGACGAAGACATGACCACTATCACGGAGAAATACAGGAACGTGGTAGTTGAACAGGGCGGCGAAGTTGAAGAGATCAATCGTTGGGACAGACGCCGCTTGGCCTATGAAGTCATGGGCCGCACAGAGGGAATCTACGTACTCATGACCTTTAAGGCAGAGAGCGGCGTAGAGACCGAGTTGGGCCGCGTAATGCGGATTTCCGACGATGTACTACGACACCTGATCACACGCCGCGACGAGGATTAACGTTACCCAAGACAGCATTGCTGTGTAGATGGTTGCGTGAGTTTGCCAACTGGGGAGATTAGAATGCTAAATCGCATTATATTGATCGGTCGTCTTACTCGCGACCCGGAGCTGAAGTATACCGCCTCTGGAATTGCGGTTGCAACCTTCGGACTGGCGGTTGACCGGCCCAAGAGATCGGGAAGTGAAAAGGAAACTGATTTCATCAATATCGTAGCCTGGCGTCAGTCGGCGGAGTTTGCCGCGAACTACCTGACGAAGGGTCGTCTGATCTCGGTCGACGGGCGTCTCCAGATACGTCAGTGGGTTGCTCAGGATGGATCGAAGCGATCTTCTGCCGAAGTAGTAGCGGATAATCTGCAGCCACTTGAGCGACCGAAGGATGCTGCTGACACACATGCCGGTGGGTACGAGGATGCTGCTGCTCCTCCGCCCGCTGAACCGTTTGCCGGTGATGTTGGTGACAATGATCCGTTTGCGGATGAATGATCTGATTCTGTTTTGCCTTATTGGAGGATTGCATAATGGCACGCATGGTACGAAAACCTGCGGGGAAGTTTAGAAGAACGCGTCGGAAAGTCTGTGGATTCTGCGTCGACAAAATCAAAAAAGTTGACTACAAGAATCCGATGAAATTGCGCAGATTCGTTTCCGACAGGGGGAAGATACTCCCGAGAAGAGCGACCGGCACTTGCGCGTCGCATCAGCGTGTTCTGACCCGCGCTATCAAGAAAGCCAGAGAGATCGCGCTTCTGCCGTTCACGGTGGATTAGTGTTCTGCTGACATGGCATCATCAGGAGGAGCGGTGTGGACTTAGCCCGCATTATTCACGAACCTAGTGAATAATGCTCAGAAGGCCTTAGATCATTCGTTTCGCGAATGATCTAAGCCGGAGTTCATGCCGCTTTTCTGGTTTTCTAGGGGGTTTCGCTTCGTCGTCGGAGTTGTCCACATGCTGCAGAGATAGAATGTCCTCGCTCCATGCGCTGAGTTACGGCGGTCCCCTCGCCTTCCAGCACGGCTCTGAACGACTGTATGCTATCGCGCCCCGGACGCTTGAAACCCAGACTCTCCACCTCGTTGTATGGTATCAAGTTCACGTTGCACAGCAGACCCTTCAGCAGTGACGCCAGTTCCCGCGCATGTTCCTGCGAATCGTTCACATCACGTATCAGCAGATACTCGAACGTCACGCGCCTATGAGTCTTCTCCGCATAGGCTCTGCAGGCTTGGACGAGGCTCCGAACGGTGGATGTAGAGGCGGCGGGCATCAGCGTTTTTCTAAGTGTATCGTTCGGTGCGTGCAGTGAAATGGCCAGCGTGACCTGCAGCCCTTCATCGGCAAGCTGCAGAATACGGGGAACAATGCCGACCGTCGAGATGGTCATATGCCGCTGACCGATTCCCACCTCTTCATTCAGCAAGTGGATGCTCCGAACCACATTGTCGTAGTTCAGCAGAGGTTCGCCCATGCCCATGTATACCACATGCGTGATCCGACCGGGGGATTCCGACTGAAGGGTAAGCGCCTGATCCACGATCTCGCCCGCTCTCAGGTCTCGCACCAGCCCGCCGACAGCAGTGGCGCAGAACGCACACGCCATGGCGCATCCGACCTGGGTGGACAGGCATACGCTCACCCTGTCGGCATATGGGAGAAGCACGGATTCAACCGTGTTGCGGTCTTCCAGTGCAAGCAGGAACTTCGTGGTATGGTCAGAGGATATGTCGCGCGAGACGATCTCATGTCTGCGGAGAATACATGCGTCTCGAAGTGTATCGCGAAATGATGATGGCAGGTCAGTCATCTCATCCACGGTATGCGCACTTCGCTTGTAGAGCCAATCCGCAATCTGCCGACCGCGAAAAGCCGGTTGTCCGAACGATTCGGCCAGGCCCATCAGTTCAGCGCTTGTCATCCCCAGTAGATGTGGAAGCCGATCGTCATGAGACATGAATTGCCCTCCGGGTAACTGAGAACATTGTACCTCGGAGGGCAAGGTCACTTCAACAACTTGCCGACATCCG
>JANYKG010000142.1 GCA_025358205.1 Armatimonadota bacterium | reverse complement strand
CCCCCCCCCCCCACTCCAAGGTGGTCCGATGGATATCCAACTAAAACGGCCTGCTCACATACCCGAGTGTGCGAAGTTCCCGGTGATAGACGCGCACAACCACCTCTTCGGCGACTACCCGCCGGAGCATCTGCTCGCCGTCATGGACGCGGTTGGCGTGCGCACGTTCGTCAACGTCACCGGCAACACCACGATGCCCTACGAGAACAACTGCTACACCATCGTTCGGCGGGACATCCGGATCTTCACCGAGGGGTATTCCGCCGCGCACCCCGGGCGGTTTGCCGTGCTCATCAAGGACGACGGGTTCGCGGACAGGTGCATCGCGCGTCTGGAGGAGGATGTCCGCCTCGGGGCGCTCGGCCTGAAGGTCACCAAGGAACTCGGGCTGTACTTCAAGGACAGCAGCGTGGGCGAGATGATCCCCGTGGACGACGAGCGGCTTTCACCCATCTGGCGGCGGGCGGGCGAACTCGGCATCCCGGCGCTTATCCACGTCTCGGACCCCTGGGCGTTCTTCCTACCGATTGACGAGCAGAACGAGCACTACTCCACGCTCAAGGAGTTCCCCTCGTGGAGTTTTTACGGCTCGCATTTCTCGAAGCAGGAACTCCTCGATCAGCGCGACCGCATGATCTCGGGGCATCCCGGCACGACCTTCATCCTCGCTCACGTCGCCAACAACCCGGAGGATTTGGACTACGTGGCCGATCTGCTGAACCGATATCCGAACGCGAACATAGATTTCTCCGCGCGGATAGACGAGCTTGGCCGACAGCCGTACACCGCCCGCGATTTCTTCATCGCCTACCAGGACCGCATCCTATTCGGCGTGGACATGCCGGTCACTGAGGACATCTACCGCTGCTACTTCCGGTTCCTGGAGACACGCGATGAGTACTTCGAGTACCCCGACTACATCGGCCGATGGGGCAAAAGCCGCTGGAAAATCCACGGGCTGCACCTGCCCGACGAAGTCCTCCGCAAGGTCTACAACGAGAATGCGGTGAGGTTGATAAGCGGGCTGGCGGTCTGATCACTCCCTCTCCATTTATAGGGAGAGGGTTGGGGTGAGGGTTCAGGATTTGTTGGGCTGGCGCAAAGATGGCAGAATACTGGGTTGTTACGGGGGGAGTTACACTTACCACTCTGTGCATTGCAGGCTTCAGAAAGTACCTTAGATCGTGGGTTACGAGACCGGCTCCGATACCACTGTGGCTTCTGCTTGCTATCGGTGTATTGATGATCCTCCTGCTCGTATTCTTGCTCAAGAGGCGATCTGTACCAACTTCGTCTGCGTTGCCGCGGGCAACACCGAAAGAGAGGTCTCTTGAACCATGGCAGGAGTACACACAGGATGTCTTTTTTGGTTTCAACTGGTACTGGCGCTATGTCGGTCGAGAGATCAAGGAGTTCTGGATCATCTGTCCGGAGTGTCAAGGCGATGCCCACTGCTGTTCCCTGGGATACGACACTTCACACGTACACATGGTCTGTTCCTCCTGCGGTAAGCAGGAGCTTACACCGTTTCAATACGCATTCGGTAACTACGTCCTTGCTTGGCTTGCTCCCAAGGTTGGCTAGGTCATTCGGCAGAAGGGACTCGGCCCACAATCTTTGGTCATTCAGTGATCCATCGGCAACCCGGAGCTGAAGAAGATTGCCCCTACCGTTTACTTTTGTTATGCAATTGTATAACTTTCACATACGATGTCGTGGACATCGGCAACTCGGGACCCTCATCCCTAGCCCTTCTCCCGATAACAGGAGAAGGGAACTCCCGGAGCGCATTTACCCTTTCGCCACCACGGTTGTTCCAGACGGATGCTCCAGCTTGGGTTTCAGGGTTCCGCCGACCATCTCCCAGCTCAGCTTGATGCCGCCGTGGGGGGTTGGGACCACGCCGGATGCGCTCTCGACCACACCCGGCACCGGGTCTACCACGAACTCCGCAAACCCAGGCGAGACCGGACGAACCCCCAGCAGGTACGCCTGGTAGAAGTAGACCGGCGTGCCGGACCAACCGTGGCACAGGCTTCCCGCGTTGCCGAAAGCATCGCCGCCCTCAATCGTCTCCCAGAAGCTGGTCGCACCGGCCCGAAGCATGTGGCCCCAGTCCTTCGCTATCTTGCCGAACACCCACTTGCCGAACTGGGTCGGTTCCTGGAGCAGCGCATCGAACTTGTAGATAGACTGGCTGAGCGTGGTCTCGATCATGCCGTTGCCGTCGGACGCCAGCTTCTTCCGCAACTCGCGGGCCACGTCGGGCGGACACGCGCCGCACAGGATGGCGAGCGACTGGGTCAGCTCGGCGTGATGCTCCCATGCCTCATCGCCGATGTAGCTCTGGTAGTTATCTGCTTTCGCGTCCCAGAACTTCTTGTGGAAAACGCCTTTGATTCGCTCCGCCGCATACCGATACTCGGTCGCCTGCGTATGTTCGCCGCACGCCTCCGCCAGCATCTCCGCCGAGTGCAGCGCCAGGCAGTAGAACAGGTTGAGCGGGGCGTCAAACCGGGCCTTCCCCTCGGGCACTCGCGCACCACCGTCAAGCCCCGGCGCCCAGTCGTAGAAATGCCAGAACCGCTCTCCCGTCGGACACGGCAGCAGATCGCCGACCATATTTTTGATGCACGAACCCATGATCTTCGCCACGGACGGGAAGGCCTCCTTCGCCACGTCACGGTCGCCGCTGAACAGGTAGTGGTCGCCGCACTCCATGACCCACGCCATGCTGAACGACGGGATGGTGATGGCTATCTTCGCGGGCGCGCACATCTCCAGGTAGCCGTCATCCTTGATGCTCTTGCCGAGGAGCGCGAACGATGCCGCCGGGAAGTCGTACTCGCCGAAGCAGTAGTAGCCGCTGATCGCCTGGTTGCGCGCGTCCATGCCGTACAGGGCCTGCTCGCGCCACGGGCAGTCCTCGTAGTGCTCGTGCATGCAGAGGTGCAGGGTGCGAACGGCGGTGTCGTATATCATACCCTGAAGCTCGTCAGGCGACTTGAATGACCCCTTGACCTCCAGCGGATACTCGGTCGGCTTCAGCCCGGCATAGTGCAGAGTGAACTTCTCGCCGACGCCGCTCACGTGAAGCGCGATGTACCGCCCCGCCAGCCGCGTAAAGTAGTGTGTGAAGGTCTGCTTGCCCTCCTTGCAGATGTACCGCCCGGCGAAGTTCCGTCCGCCCACGAACGCGCGCACTCGTAGGTCGTCGAGGTGCTCGCCCCACGCGATGTCAACGATCGTCCCAGCGGTGGATTCGAGTTCGAGTTCGAGGATCCCAGCCTCTTCGCGCCCGAGGTCAACCACGATGTACTCGCCGCCGTCTTTGGGGAGTTCCGATGCCGATACTACGATGCCGGGATCGGACGGGAGCGGCAGGCCGGGAACGCCGCGTCCGCCGTGCGGGGACAGGAAATCGGTCTGCAGGAGCTGTGCGATGGTCTTTCTCTCGTCTTGCTTGCGGATGAAGGCGCCATGCGCGCAGACGGTCGCGGGAAGCCGGTCGCCGATGGTCAACTTGTGGATCGGTCGCGGACGGGATGCATTCCTCTTGACGAGGTCGGTGATGTCGGCTGTTTGGCACTTCGACCATCCTGAACCTGGTCTGTACCCAGGTGTCAGCCAGCCCTCGCCCTTGCCGTCGCATTCGAACGTGAACCCAAGCTGGCCGGTGATGCGCGGCATGCCTCCGCTGGTGTAGGACGGGGACTTGCGGTATGATGTCTCCGCCCCACTAACCACAGCCGACGAACCGGTCTGAAGCGCATACGCCAACCCGGCAGGCCCTGGCAGGTATTGGAAGCTGTCCGCGCCCTGGTGGTAGACGAGCATGCACAGCGAGTTCCAACCGGGTACCAGGAGTGAGCCAATGTCCAGCGCGTCGTAGGTCTTGTCGTCCGGGTAGTCGTGATACTGCCCGGTGTTGACGAACACGCCATTCAGCCACACCGCATAGTTGGAGTCTGCGCTTATGAACAGTACGGCGGACTTCGTTCCCTCGATGTTCAGGAACTCATGTCTGAACTCCACAAACTGGTTCGGCTCTGTGCTGTGCGCTGCGGGCCATACCCACGATGCACCCATCGTCTTGAGAGGATCTTTCATCGCCGGTTGTTTCTTCGTCGTACTTGATATCTTTGGTACCATGTGTTCTATCCTTTGCAATCCATAAGTCCGTCGTTCCCTGCTGAAATACAGATTGGTGTTCGCCCCATCCGGCGGTCAGACCTTCTTTCCGGGGGTCCGCCAGAGGTTAAGTGGGTAGACCAGGCTGGTCCGGCGGTCTCAAGTGTGCAATTCCGGCTACGACTGCACCCGCCCTGGGAGCGCTGACGTCCTCGTCGGCCCCCATTCCTAAGCCAAGCGGGTGAGGACACCCGCGCTCCCAATCATTCCTATCGTTCGAAGTTCGATGTTGGGCGTTCGGCGTTGGATGTTCGTTCCCTACGCAGGATAAACCCACCTGTTTGGGGTACAATGAACTTAACAGCCGCCGGATTAAGTCGTCTTGGGATCTCGCTTGCTGTTTTGTCGCCATGCTTCGTCGAGCCGCTTGCCCGTATCTGAGCGTGATATGACCTGCGCGTCTCTCCTAGCCTGGCATCAAAACCTCTGCGCGATTGGCCCAATGGACTTCATCCGAAGGCTGTTGGCCCTGCAATTCTGCAGGCGTATACTTCACCAACGGGGGTACCGGTATGCGAAAGCTGACACTCATTGCTATACTTCTTTCCCTGATGTGCGCGGCCGTACTGGCTCAGGGCGCAGACGTCATCAACGTATCCGTCAACGGCGTCGCCGTGCAGTTCCACGGGGTAGGGGCACAATCCGTCAACGGCAGAGTCCTGGTCCCCTTAAGATGCGTGCTGGAGCAGATGGGCGCGTTCGTGGGCTGGGACGCTCCGAACCGCACCGTCATCGCACAGCGCGGTGACCGTGATGTCGTCCTGCCTATAGGGTCAAAGACCGCTAAGGTGAACGGCCAGGAAGTGCTCCTCGACGTGCCCGCAGTGGTCATGGCCGGCACAACCATGGTCCCGCTCAGGTTCGTGGGCGAGGCGCTTGGCGCGGATGTGAAGTGGAACGCCGCAATGCGCATGGTTGAGATTACTAGTGGGACAGCACCCCCCACCGACACGACTCTGCCGCCTCCAATCCCGACAGCCGGTATTACTTCCTTCACCCATGACGCCGGCGACTGGCTGGTTGCCGGTGATACTCTGAACCTGGTGCTAAAGGGTACACCGGGCGGAACGGCGAGCTTCGAGATTCCCGGTGTCGCAGCCGCCATGCCAATGAAGGAGACGTCGTCAGGCAAATACGAGGCGGCGTGGACTGTCCCGGCCAATGCGCACAGCGTTTCAGGCGCAGGAGTCATCGCCAAGTTGGTGGTGGCAGGGCAGAGCCTGCTCATCCAGGCGGGTGCGCCCATCAGCATTGATGCGGCAAAACCCGAGGTGCAAAACGTGACCCCGCTCCCGGACAGCAATGTCGCCCAGCTCAAGCCCGGTATCTCTGCAACGTACACCGACGGAACGGGCAGCGGCATAGACCCCGGCACAGTGAAGCTTACGGTTAACGGCGCCGACGTGACCGCCGACGCCAACGTGACCGACTCGTTTGTGAGCTACAAGCCTGGCGTCAACCTTCCAACCGGTCTGCAGACTGTGACCCTCACAGTTCAGGACATGGCCCGCAATTCGGTAACCAAGACCTGGAAATTCACGGTCAAGGCTGCATCCCAGATCATCAAGTCGGTGACCTTCACTGCACCCGATGACATCGCGCCTGGGGACGTGATCGCAGTCCGCATGGAAGGCACTGCCGGTGGAAGCGCGCTCACCTGGTTCGCAGCGGCGGACGGCAGCAAGGTGCGCCAGCGGGCGATGCAGGAAACCTCGGACGGCATCTACGAATCGGAATACACGGTTCGAAAGGATGACAGCCTAAAAGGTTTTGGGGTTGTCGGTCAGTTGACAACGGCGGCAGGCGACAAGGCCACCATGGAAGCGGACAAGAAGATCAGCGGGCTGGCGGCTCCGGTCTCAGCGCCGATGATCACAGCGCCGGTGGAAGGAGCCAGTGTGTCGTCGCCCGTTTCCATCGTCGGCAAGGCGCCTGCGGGTTCGACGGTCCGGCTCAGCACATCCTACACGTTCAGCGTATTCACCGGGTCACTGGATGAGCAGACCGTGACCGCCAACGACAAAGGCGATTTCCAGTCACGCTCGATAAGTCTCAGTTCGCTGGTCGGCGGCAAGAGCACCGTCTACACCAGCAAGGCAGTGGTCGTCGGCAGTGACGGGACGGAGTCCGACGCAGCGGTCGTGACCTACAAGAAGAAGTAGGCGCACCGCCGGGCAATCCTCGCACGAATCGCTCCTGGGGCTGCTGAGAGGCTGCCCCAGGTTCGTCTTTGCCTCTTTCTGAGATGGAACCGCCGATGAGTTCGCACCGTCCAACAGGCATACAAGCGGCCAAGCCTGGATTATTCGCGAGACGAATAATCCAGGGCCTTCAGAGCATTATTCACTTCTTCCGTGAATCATGCGGACCAAGGAACTCATCACCACAACCACATCAATCAGGCGACCGAGCTGACGAGTTCCATCCTTGAGCAAAAACTGGTCGTGAAACAGGCGCATACGGGCGGATAGGCGACTGCCTCCCACACTGGGAGTGCAGGCGTCCTCGTCGGTCC
The DNA here is from genome assembly GCA_025358205.1 of Armatimonadota bacterium. Taxonomy (GTDB): domain Bacteria; phylum Armatimonadota; class UBA5829; order DTJY01; family DTJY01; genus JANYKG01. Next base: position 10,028 of record JANYKG010000142.1, on the reverse strand, counting down.
CATTCCGAAGCAGAGCGGGTGAGGACACCCGCGCTCCCAGCCATGCCTCCCTGTGGCTGGCTGATAGGTGGATACTGAAGCCTGCTAGTCAGCTTCTACTGAGCAGTTCGGACTGATCCATATGCTCTCAACCCGAGGCTGTGCTGTCCTGACGACCCTCTCTCCGAGTAATCCCGACAGCCTGGTTCTGCCAGCGGCACTGCACGTGATGGAGAAGTCATGCCTCCGCCAGCCAGCGGCATCCAGAGGAGCATACACCGGGTGATTGTAGGCCGCCACCATTGCCTTGCCCTGAATCCGCAGTACTGCGGCTACGAGTTCTCGGTGGTCATCAAGCGTTAGTTCATGTCTGTAACCACCGCCTTTTCGCGTCTCGGGAACGTATGGAGGATCCACGTGAAAGAAGGTATCAGGGGTATCGTATCTTTGCAGAATGTGGCGGAAATCGGCGTGATCGATCTGGACCCTCATCATGCGTTCGTGGATTGCTGGCAGTGCCTTGAGCGCACTTAGCCAAGCGCTGTGCTGGCCATGCCCCGTGCATTTGAAGTGACCGCACTGCCCCAGCCGATGCCAAAGATGCCAGCAAAGCTACCTCTGTTCACTACGAACCATCGAAATGCCCTCTGGACTTCATCGTTGCACTCATCCCATGTTTCCCGGCAGAAATCATACTCTTCGCGGCTGTACGGAGTTAGCGTCACGAGTTCGTGGAATCGAGCGAACTCCTTGGGGTCGCGCAGGACGCGAAAAAACTTACCAAGCCAGAATCAAGATCATTGTATATCTCGACTGCCGATGTTTTTTTGCAAGAAGCAGGCTTGCACCTCCTCCGAATACTTCTACATAGATGCTATGTGGGGGAACCATAGGCAGCAACTTCGATACTATACGGCCTCTTCCGCCAAACCAGCGTAGCGGAGTGCGGAGCCGTCTTGTACTTGTTCTGCTCTTGGGTCGTGCAGGTGTCGGATTTACTTTGGTCTGAGATTGCTGGGTATCTGTAATCATTATTGGATTCTCCTTTTGTGAAATGGCAGACGGCCAGGTAGATCACGTATGATCTCTACCTGGCCGTCCGTGTTGAGTTGTTTGCTGTTCATCCGTATGTCTGACGGTCATAACGGGAGTTCGAGCGTACCTGACATGGAATGCTCACCCACCGGTGCGTCGTCATAGCGCATCAGCATATCCCAATTCGGGTCGTGGCGCTTGTGGTTTCGGGCCGCGGCCTCTCTGCCGGCATTGGCATAGCAGTACACGCAGCCGTGCATGCACGTGTCGTATGCGCCGATGTCTACGCACTCCGCGCATCCGCATTCTTCCCTGATCGGGTGTTCCGCCAGAAAGCCGACCTTGTCGGGAAACAGCCGGTGGAGGAGTTCGGCATCAATGCAATGAGCCTTGCCGATCCGTCCGCCGACCAGGTAGTCGCCGCAGCACGAAAGCATCTGTATCCCGTGGTCCGCCGCGATCTCGGCCATCATCCCAGCGATCTCCACCTGCTCGGCGCGCGGATTCTCATAGCATCGGACGCCGTTCTCCCGGGACAGCCGACCGGTGTTCCGCAGTACGCTCTTGTGGTAGATCGGATAGCAGAAGTAGCACCGATGCGTCAGCCCTTCCATCGCTGACGCAAGTTCGCGAAACCGAGTGCGGTAGTATTCCTGGCCGGTTATGTCCGAGATCAGAAGTGGGTCGCATCGCCAGAGCAGCCGTTCCGGCCCATAGCGTTTCGAGAGCCTTCGCGCGCAGTCCAGGAGCGAGGGCAGATCGGGCACGCCCGGCTCGAACACCTTCGGCAACCCCGTGATGGTGAAATGGAATACCGTTCCATATCCGAGCCGATCAAGCTCGTCCAGGTGCGGCAACAGCGGGATGCAGTTCTTCGAGCGGAACACGATAGCCCCGACATCCTCCGGCCGCAGAGAGACGGTGTAGTCCCTGCCCGAGCGAGCGTTGCGCCACCGGACCTGCCCTGCTCGAATGCGGTTCATGAACCACTCCGAGTAAAACGCCGGAATATCCGTTCTCCTGCTCGCTGATATGATGTTCACAGATTAGCTCCTGCAACACGAGTGGTGTAGGTCATTGTACGCCATACGTCCCTCTATGTCAAACGCATGTTCGCCTCCTTTCTCGGCTATCCCATCCAGAACAAGTTATTCACCCATGACATGCATTACATCTCCACGCAGATCAAGCGCATTCGTGCCGGAGTTTGCTCACTACCGTTGTCCGCGGTGCGTGTCCCGCATGTCCAAGTGAGACTCGATGGTTCGTTCCCCCCATCTGCCTATCTAGTCGCGAGAATCCGGAAAGTGTAATAACAAACCATGAAAACTTCAGATCCTGGTTCGTTCTCGCCCATTTCTGAGATGGAACCGCCGATGAGATCGCGCCGTCAAACAGGCATACAAGCGAGACAAAGGAGATCAGCACCACATCCGCATCAATCAGGCGACCGATCAGAAGGAGGGCGACATGCATACTAAGCTCAAGTGGTACTCTTTCAGGTGGCAAACCGGCATCGCAGCGCTGATACCGGCGTTCCTGGTCTGGTACGCCCTCGCGGGCAGGTACCAGCATCCGGTCGGATCGGGCCCAGCGGGTCCAAGCGTCAACCGTCAAGCTTTCTCCCACACCTGGTCAACTCAGAAGCACGTCCTCATCGGCATTGGTGACAGCATAACCGAAGGCTACGGTGCGACCGGCGACCACGGCTACTTCGATCTCCTGGTGAAGAACGATGATACCGCGTACCCCGAAATGAAAGGCTGCGATCTCTCCACCGTGCTCCCGAACCTGGAGCATTCCAACTACTCCGTCTCCTACACCACATCTCAAGAACATCTTGCCGATCAGGTGCCTGCTATCCCCAAATATCCGAAGATCGTGAAGGGAATCGTCGTCATCACCAGCGGAGGAAACGACCTGATCCACGACTACGGGCGCTCACCAGCCCGCGATGGAGCGATGTACGGTTGCACCACTGAGCAGGCCATGCAGTGGACTCCCAGCTACCACAAACGCCTGAAACGGATCATCGAATCAGTCAACAGCCGTTTCCCCGGCGGGTGCGAGATCTTCCTCGCGAACGTGTACGACCCGACCGATGGAGTCGGCGACATCCATCATGCCAACGTCGTGCTCCCCAAGTGGCCGAGCGGTATGCAGGCTCTGAGTCTGTTCAACCGCACCATCGCGGAGGTATGCGAGGAGTACCCGAACGTACACCTGGTGGACATCCACGAGCAGTTCCTCGGTCACGGCATCCACTGCTCCGACCGTCGGAATGCTCACTACAGGACTGATGATCCGCACTACTGGTACTTCGCCAACCTGGAGGACCCAAACGACCGCGGCTACGATGCCATCCGCCGCACGTTCCTTATCGAAATGGCAGTGGTGTTGCGCAAGGGGTAACGGCTGTGAGCGCAAGTAGTCGAAAAAAGGCATTCAGGGGTGGCTTGCCGCTCTAGTCAAAACCGTCCAAAATGCCGATACTAGACTGTACAGTATACGCTGCGGCATGTTATTCCGGGTAAGCTGTTCATGGCGCCGGAGCCTGATCCGCAGAGCAGGAGTGGTTGTTTATGCCTAGACTAAGCAGGAACGGAGCTCGGTGCCGGATATCGGGGAGAGACATCATCCACCGATGGGAAGGCAATCCGATCATCACCGTTGAGGATATTCCCTTCAGATGCAATTCAGTATTCAACGCCGCATCAACAATGTGCGACGGGGAGTACATTCTATTGCTGCGAGTGGAAGATCTGCGAGGCAGGTCTGTGTTCGCGCTCGCACGCAGCGATGACGGTTATCATTTTTCGGTTGAGCCTGAGCCGGTGATGGAACCGTCCGATGTGGAGCCGTTTAAGACATACGAGAAACGCGGCATCGAAGACCCTCGGATCACTGAAATAGACGGCATTTACCATATCATGTACACGGCCTACTCGGAATACGGCCCGTGTCTTGCCCTTGCCACAACACTGGATTTCAAGACGTTTACGCGCTTTGGAATCATATCAGAGCCTGATAACAAGGATGGGGTGCTGTTTCCGAAGAAGATTGGCGGGAGATACGCCCGGCTGGATCGTCCGCATTCGGCTCTGGGAAACATGTGGCTGTCCTACTCTGACGACCTCAGAATGTGGGGCGATTCCAGAGTGGTGATGACCGGCTGCGGCGGCAGATGGGATTGCGACCGCATAGGCGCGTCGGCTCCTCCTATCGAAACCCCGGAGGGCTGGCTGGAGATCTACCACGGCGTTAAGATGACCTCGGGCGGACCTGTCTACAGGCTGGGCGTTGCACTGCTGGACCTGGAAGACCCGTCAATAGTCCTGGTGCGCTCTGCGATTCCGATCCTCTCGCCGCGCGAGTACTATGAACGTATCGGCGATGTGGGCAATGTTGTATTCTCATGCGGCACTATTGCGCATGGTCACAACGGCAACCTCATGGTGTACTACGGCGCGGGGGATACCTGCATATGCGTGGGCACTACATCAGTAGAAGAGCTGATCTGCCGATGCATGGAAAGCGACGCCCTGGACCAAGCGGCTTAGTCCCGCCAGAGGCGAAAATATATGAATTCTATTCCTGCTCGCACTCGGTAATGCCAGGTGCGAGCAGGATCAACGAGTACGATTCACGAACCTGCTCGACCCATCTCCCAAGCCTCCAGCTTGCACTCTGCCGCGCCTTGACTGAACACGCCCACACGATTTGCATCCGGGTTCTGAGTGTATGAGCGTGCGGTGATGCACGCACGGTCGTTCGCAAAGACTTCGATTACCGAGTGATCTAGGAAGATGTGCAGCGTGATCTCCTTATCACCTTCCGCGTCGAAATTCGTCTGCACGTGGCGGACTGATGCATCCTCGCCGCCGCCCGCGACCAGCAGTTTGCTCTCCAGATCAACGTAGACCGTTGTACATTCCGATTTGTCAGCCGTGGAGCGGACGAGCAGCCCGACGCGCTTGGCTTTGCCCGGCTTGAACCGCGCGATGATCTCCAGCGTCTGGCCCTGTATGCCGTCGAGAATCTTAATCGAGTCCGTTTTCTCTTCATACGAGTGGCTCATGCCCCGGAGCGCCTTCAGTTCGGGTACAGGCGAGATGGATAGCGTGCCGTCTGCGCGGATGCCCAAGACTCTCGGCAGCGAGAGGAGTCCGCTCCACCCGGCGGCATTGCACTCTTCCTGTGGACGTCCCTCGGTCACCCATCCGAAGAGAATCCGCCGGCCCTTGTCGTCAACGAGCGTCTTGGCCGCGTAGAAGTGGCCGCCGTCCGTGCCGCCCTGTTTCTCCATCGCGAACTTGTGATCTTGGTACAGCCCGGTGTGCCAGAAAGTCGCGCCGCAGGAGGTGATCAGCACATGCCTGCCGCCGAGCGCGAAGAAGTCCGGGCACTCGAACATAGTGCCATCGGTCTTGTCGCCGGAGTAGAGCGGATGCAGGTAATCCCAGTTCTTCAGGTCGTGTGACCGATAGAGCAGCGCCGCGCCCGCACCATCACGCACAGAACCGATGAGCATGTACCAGGCGTCACGTTCCTTCCACGCGCACGGATCGCGCCAGCAGTCGCCAAATCCCACGGGCTGTGCGGACAGCATGGGTTCCTTCTGCTTCTTCCACGTGATCATGTCCTTGCTCGTGGCCAGGCACTGGACCTGCGGGTGTACGCCGGTATAGAGGATGTGGTATACCCCGTCCTTCTCCACGCAGCATCCTGTCCAGCAGCCGTCCTTGTCCGGGCCGTCGGGTGTTGGCGCCAGAGCGTTGGGCAACTGCTTCCAATGCACCAGATCACGGCTCACGGCATGGCCCCACTGGATAAGCGCATGGTACGGCGCGTTCGGGTTGTACTGGAAGAAGATGTGGTATTCGCCCTTGGTGAAGAACGGTTTTGGGTCGTTCATCCAGCTCGGCGGTGGCTGAAAATGGTAAACGGGTCGATCGAGATCGGTCTTCATCGGAATCAGGTCCTTTCCGTAGGCATGCGCGAACAGCAGTGCGCAGATCAAGGTCATGAAGAATGGTCGAATGGTCAAGGGAGATGGTCTAATGGTCACAGAAAATGGTCGTATGATCAGGTGAAACGGTCTAATGGCTGTGAAGAATGGTCGAGGATGGTCTGCATCCAACCATTTCGACCATTTCGACCATCCGATCATTTTCCGGCCATCTCTCTGACCATTCTCCCCGACCATTGCTCTTGACCATTGTCCCTGACCATTCTTTGTGACCATCTTCCCTGACCATTTCCCCTCCCTCACGGCCATTCCGTTCCCCAGTGGCCGATCTGGATGTTCGCCAGGTCAACCGGTTCCGCCGACCAGATCGTCACCTCATGGCTGCTCCGCGCCGGGAGATCGAAAAAGTTGTCGTCCAGCCAGTGTTCTCCCGCGTTGTCGGGCAGAATCAGGTGGCAGAACCGCGCATACTTATCCGCCGTCAGCCTCAGTTTCGTAACGCAGCCGTTTCGGGTCGCTCCCCTGTCAGCCAGCTTTATCTGAACGTTCGGCGTCGGCCACGCGATCTCTTTCCACATGTCCGGGAAGTAGGTGACTTTCGGGAGCGGATGGCCGCCCACCCACGCGCTGATGAACAGGTACTGGCCCGGCGAGGCTTTGATCTCCTTCTTGCTGATTGAGAAGAACATGCGGGTATCGCATCCGCCGACCTCGATGTTCGATGTACGCGACCACAGCCGCGAGCCGTCCAGTCCCTCCTGGCCGTAGACCAGCTTCACCTCGCAAGGGTCCGGCCCGTCGTTTGAGAAGAAGAACTCCACGCGCCCCGCGCGCTCGAACATGATGGGCAGCCGAGGTGCGCAAGCCCGTTTCGCCGCGTAGTACGACGGCTTCGGGTGACGGTAGTAGTCAATGATTGACCAGTTGCTCGTCGGCCAACAGTCGTTGAACATCCACATCATCGTGCCGCCGTTGTTCGGGCGGTCGCGTCGGGCGCTCTCGAACTCCGCGCGCATCATCTCGGCATGAACCGCCTGCCCGTGCTTCACATACTTCTGAAGGCTGTCTATCTCGCCGAAAGTGGCGCTGCCGATCAGCATCGTCTGCTCGTAGTGCGGCAGGTTCTTGTGCCCGCGCTGGATGTGGTATACCCACATGTCGTCCGGCGGCCAGTGATGCTCTTCGGGCAGGAACGATTTCAGCGTCCGCACATCGCACGGCCCCTGGATGCAGAACTCCGAGTCAAACACGCAGACCTGCTCGAAGTGTCCGCGCCATTTGTCGTACTGGTTCGCGGTCTGGAAAAGCGAGTATTTCCACGCGGAGATGTGGCAGTTGCCGCTCTCCGGCATGTTCCCCGCATCGTCGTGCGATTGGGGGCTGCTCTCGATGTACGGCACGCCGAGGCCCAAACAGCTCACGGTGCCGCGGAGGATCATGGAGTAGATCTGCGGATCGTCGCGCAGGCGGTTGATTGACGAAGCGCCTTCATCGCAGTAGATCCCGGTGTCAGCAGTGGCCAGCGCCTTCTCGTCCGGGAGCGACCACGAGTATACGTCCTCGTTGCACCCGCACCAGAGGACGACGCTTGGTCGGTTTCGGAGCCGCTTGGTCTGGTACTCAGCCTCCGCGATGATCTCATGCCGCAGCGATTCAAGCGGATACCCGGCACTTGCGAACATGAAGTCCTGCCAGACCATGATGCCCAGCTCGTCGCAGAGGTCGTAGAAAATCTCGCGCTCGTATATGCCGCCGCCCCAGATGCGTTGCATGTTGAAGTTCGCCTCGACGGTCTTCTTGAGGTAGAATCGGTACTGCTCGTCGGTCGCGGTGGCGGGCCAGAGTTCGAGCGGAATCCAGTTGCCGCCCTTGCAGAAGACGCGCTGGCCGTTGATCTCAAGCCAGAAAGAGATGCCCGGGCCTGCGCCCTCGGTGAACGGCTCTTCGAGTATGCGCGTCTCGCGGATGCCCAGCCGCCCCGTTCGTCGGTCCGCCACCTCGCCGTTGACGACCAGCAGGACTTCGTAGTCGTAGAGCGGTTGCTCGCCCATGCCGTGGGGCCACCACAGCTTCGGTTCGGGCACATGCAGCGTGGTGTAGGTGTGTACTCGTCCGGGCCGCGTGATCTCGTCCTGCAGCCGGATGCCGTGGCCGATCACGTTCAGTTTGATGCTGAAGCCTGCATCCCGCGCCGCCCGGGTGACAACGAACTTGAAGTCCAGCCGACCGGATACGAAGGTCTGAACCGACATGTCCACCAGCCGTGCGCCGGAGTGGCGCTCAATGCGCGGCACGGCGGCTAGACCGATGGATGGCAGGGGCAGGCTCCAGTCCCACCCGAAGTTGAACTGAGGTTTTCGCATCTTCGTCCGGCGCTGCTTCCATCCGCCAAGTTCGTCCTCGCGAGGACCGCCCATGACCTCGTCAATGGACTGGAAGCGAATGAGCAGCACGTTCGGCGAGTCGGCCTTCAGCTTGCCGGCGATGTCTATGCGGTACGGGCGGAAGGCGTTCTCCATGCGCGCGAGGCGCTCGCCGTTCAGGTAGAGGTCTGCGAAACCGTCAACGCCGTCAAGGCATAGATCGGTGCATGCGAGGCCCTTGTCTTCGGCAGGCGGCAGTTCGAGGCGGTACCACCACTCCTTGGCGGTGACCCAGTAGCATTGGCGTGCATTGTCGCCAAAGTGTGGATCGGGCATCCGTCCGGCGGCCACCAGCGCGGCGTTTACGTCACCTGGGACGGGTACGTCCAGCCAACAGGAAGTATCATATCCCACCGCCGACATAGTCAGTGCGTCGCCTTTGCCCGGTTCGCTATCGGTGCATCTCCAGCCGGCGGATAGGTCTTGAAACAGCATAGGTTATTCCTCATACATCGGTTATCAGCTCTAGAACACAGATTTCACGGATGGGAGAGGATGACACAGATCCGGACTTGATTATGTGATGCTCTCTCGATAGTCAGGCAGAGCGATGGTTCTGGTTCACTCATCACGAGTCACGTATCATTCCCTTCGTCTGTGTTCGCCACACAGGCCGGATTACCCTTGCCGGTGCGGGTACGGCTTGTTTGTTTCAAGATAGCCATTTTCGGGCAACATGTATTTGATGCCCTAATATCACGAATAAAGGCATTCCTCTATGCGAAAGGAGTCAAACATGTCACGATCACAGAAGATGCCCGAGGCCTGTGGACGACTTCGTCCCAGTGCGTCGGCATCACGGGTGCTGCTTGCCCTTGGACTGACACTAGCTCTGCTTCCCACTCTGGCGGCAGCGAAGGCCACCAGCACTGAATGGCTCGCGTTCAACGGCGGCTACTCGGCTGAGAGATACTCACCGCTCAAGCAGATCACTACCCGAAACGTAAAGTCGCTTCGTCAGGTCGGCAACTATCAACTGCCCGAGACCACCAGTTTCCAGTCCGGTCCGGTGATGGTGGGCGAGACCATTTACGTTACAACCGCAACGTCTACGTATGCCGTGAATGCCAGGACCGGCAAGGAGCGATGGTCCAAGAAGTATGAGCCGAAAAGCATGGGGCTTGGCACGCCGGTAAGGGGAGTGGCTTATGCAGACGGACGGCTCTATCGTGGTACGCCAGATGCTCGCTTGCTTTGCATCAACGCGAAGACCGGCGCGACGATATGGGATGTCGAAGGCGCCGACCTTACCAAAGGTGAATACTTCACGGCGGCTCCCATTACTTGGAAAGGGCTGGTCTTCATTGGCACATCAGGTAGCGATATTGGGACAGTAGGGCACATGATGGCCTTCAGTGTCAAGGATGGCAGCAAGGTCTGGAATTTCGACATCGTGCCTTCGAGCGGCCCAGGCGCTGAGAGCTGGCCTTCCGATACCGACAAGATCAAGGCCGGCGGCGGGATGTACTCGTCCTATGCTCTCGACACCGCCACGGGAATCCTGTATGTGCCGACCGGTAACCCCGGCCCGGATTTCGTTGCCGAGTACCGACCTGGCGACAACCTCTACACCTGCTCTGTGGTGATGTTGGACGCGAAGACCGGAGAACTCAAGGGGTACC
>JANYKG010000130.1 GCA_025358205.1 Armatimonadota bacterium | reverse complement strand
CTCGACACCGCTTTTCCCTTGATGACAGATCAAGTCCTCATACAAAGACAAAGCGGTGTCGAGCCACCGCACTCCATACGGCTAGGGCAGTATCGCCTTGATGCCGGTCATCTCGCAGAAGTCCACCAGGGCGGCGTACAGGTGCTCGCCGTATCCCAGGCAGGCGTACTCGTTCGTCCAGTTCTCCAGCATCACATCCATGTCACAGTGCGCGGTCACGAACCCGTGCGGCCAGAACGGGATGCCGCACTCCAGTTGGCGTTTCTCCAACTGATCAGCAGGCGGCTGGAAGATGCTCGCGCGGGTGATGACCATGCGGAACTCCCCGTTTGTGCGCCCAAGCCTGGCAAGCACGCCCTCGCCGACCTTGCAGACCAGCTTGACGGACAGACCGCCCGCCTCGCCCTCCGTGGGTATGCCGTGCTCCGCGAACCCCGCCGGCCCGAGCTTGCTCGCCAGTGACGGCGGACACGCGCCGTCGCCGATAATCTTGATCTCCTTGCGCGCCTTGTCTATGTGCTGGAGGTCGCCGTAGTAGACCGGTTCCGCGCTCATCTTGGTGAGCAGCAGAACGGTCAGCGCGGTGTTGAAGTCGCCGAGCGTAGATGTCCCCCACCCGTCCTCCAGCATCATGCTCTGCGCGAAGCAGGTGGCGGCGTACTCATCGCCCAGCCCGGGGAACGACTGAATGGTGTAGAAGTCCCATTTCTCCTTCTGTACGATCTTGCTGATGGCGAGATAGAGGCGGATGGAGCGCTCGTTGACGATGTTCATCTCGGGCATCGCGCCGAAAAGCTGCTTGATACGCGGCGCAAGTGCGTCAATCTCATCCTGAGTGATCGCCTGCGCGGTCTTGATAAGCTCGGTCGTGTCGCGGGAGTCAATGTCCACGCCGAACATGCGCATCCACTGGCTAGGGTCCGCCGCACCGCAGGTCTGGCCCATGCCGCGCCCGCCGAACGTGCCGATGGTGGACATATTGAGCATGTTCTTCATGTGCGCCGCCCGGCAGAAAACGGCGATCTTCTCTACCTCGGCCTGGTCGTCAGAGGAACCGTAGACGAACTTGTGGTGGATGCCGACCTCCGCCAGCGCGCCGTGGAGGACAAGCCCGCCGACCGGACGCCAGCCCTGGGAGCCGGGGTGCGTCCAGATCAGCACCTGCTTGCCGGTCAGCGCGAAGTCGCGTATCGCGGCGATCATGTGGGCGGCCCAGACCCAGGTGCCGGTGAACAGAATCACGCAGTCAATGGTGTCGTCGTCCTTCATGCGTTTGAGCGCGGCCCTGGTCTCTTCTTTCGACGCGACCACGATGTCGTGCTCAGCAAGTTCGATTCCTGCGCTGCGGAGAGCCTGTTTCGACTGCGCAACGATGGCATCGTCAATGAACGGCATACCCATCGGGTCCGGTAGCCCATCCTTGTGAACGCCGTAGACGATAAACCCGGCCTTAGGTGTGATCATGTTTCAGTCTCCTTGTCGGTTTGCTCTCATCGGGAGCGCGGACGCTCCGTCCGCTCCCCCTGTAGTCGCAGGCTTCAGCCTGCGCTTAGTTCTCCCCAGTGCGAGCGTTTCCGTATCCGGACGCACCCATGAAGGGTGCGGCTACCACTTCTCCACAAGATCGCGCATGATGTGGATGCGTTGTTCATCCGCGCCGGGAGGCACCTGGTCTCCGGCGTTGGCGATCAGCCTGGGACTGATCTTCTTCAGATCAAGCCAGCGCACGACCGCGGCTTTGAAGTCCTCGATATCCGCGTTCGGCAGCCACAGGTCAGGTGACACGCCGCCGGACAGGATGAAATCGCGTCCGGCTTCCGCGCGGCACTGCTCGGGTGTGAGGTCGCCCATCGGAGTTGGGGTCACCGCATCCGCACAGTCCGCCCCGGTGGCGGCAACCATCGCCAACGCGCCCCGCAGCTTGCCGTCAATGTGGACCGCTGCGTACTTACCCGCCTTGTGCAGACGATTCACAGCCTCAGTGTAAAAGGCGCGCGACCATTCGTCGAAGAAGCGCGGTGGCTGAACATCGGACGAGATGTTGTCGCCCATGACGATCACCTCGGCGGGGCTGGACGCGAGCAGGTCAATCAGCCGCAGGTTGCTCTCGTTGATCCGATCCACCACCTGGCGCACGGTCTCAGACCAGTCAGCAACCGCGTACATCGTGCCCTCAACGCCCATCCAGTAGTTGAGCAACTGCCCGATGCCGCTGTATCCGAAGGGCATGTAGACCACGCCGCAATCCCCAACGTAATCCGCCCACGCCTGATAGCGGTCCCAATGCGGCTCGAACTCCCGGTTCTCCAGCGCGCAGGCCAGTGCCTGCAAGTCTCGCTCCGTTTCAACCGGCCAACTGCTGATCGCCCACGCGTAGGTATGTTCCTCCCAGACGCGGGTGCGCTCGATGCTGCCGACGGGTGTGTGGTATCGCCAGGTGATCTCCGGCCTGCCGTCAACCGTGCGCTTCTCGGCCTCCGCAGTCACGCCGTTCGTGTGGCGCACGGAGTAGAACGACGCGAGATTCGGCATGTAGAATCCAACCCCGTTCCGCTTGTGGTAGTCAATCAGTTCGCGCTCGGGCAACTCATAGGCGCGGCTAATGTCCCAACCCATCTTGTTCTTGTGGTAGAACCAGTGCGACAGGTCGAGCATGAACGGGACGAGATCAGGCGTCTCGCCCCGGTATACCGCCAGAATGCGCTCACGGATGGTCATGGACGTCAGCCTTTGATGTGGTCCGTCTTCGCCTTGAAATCGCTGACAAGGTCCTTGTAGTAGGAGATCAGACCGATGACGTCCGCGCCGATGTTGATGAAGCGATAGCCCATGTCAACCAGCTCGTTCACCGTCTCGGGGCGGCCCACTGTGCCAGCGAACTTGCCGTGCTTGAGGGCGACTTCGGCAACACGCTTTCGGGTCGCGGCGATCCTGGGATCATCGAATTGGCAAGGCGCGCCGATACCCTGGCTGAAGTCCGCCGGGCCGAAGAAGAGCATGTCTATGCCCTCAAGTTCGGCGATCTCGTCGAGCTGGTCAAGCGGCTCGGGGTCCTCGATCTGAATGGCGACGAAACGCTGCTCGTTCGCCTGCTCAATGTAGTCCAGCGCGGGGACCATGGTGTACGCGCCGTCCGCATTTCCGCCGTCAATGGGACGTCGGCCGATGGGGTGGAAGCGCGTGATATGCACCACTCTTTTCGCATCCTCAAGGTTCATGATGTGCGGCACCATGATACCTGCGGAGTCCATCTCCAGCGCGCGGACATAGTCGCTGTACCCACCGCGCGAGACTCTGGTCATAACGTCCACATCGCAGGTCTTGGCCGCCCAAATCTGCTGCTCCACAGCCGACCAGTCGTTCGCACAATGCTCCATATCGGCCCAGACAACGTCGAAACCGCACATGGCCGCAAGTTCCGCTCCTCGCGCATCGATATAGTTGAGCTTAATACCACTGACCACCTCGCCATTTCTGAGCTTTCTAAGCAAGCGGCTGGGTCTCATGTTCATCGTAGTTCTCCTGTCATACGCCTACGCGGCGTGTATTACCGTCATATTGGCTAGTGTGACAACGTTTCCCTTTTGTATATATAGAATCCGGTTTGACCGGAGAACGGCTGCTTGGTAGAATATGGCATTGGGGATTGCAGTATGGCCAATGTACACAAAGACTTTCACGGATGTTTCAGCTTCGGGCTAAGGTTTCTGACCGCGAACTACGGGCCGGAAGAGACCGAGGCGTATCTGCGCCGAACGGCCCGTAACGTCTATGCGCCGTTGATCGAAGCTCTGCGTATGCGTGGGCTTCCCGCCCTCCAGGATCATTGGAACAACATAATGACCCTTGAGGGCGCGGACTTCGACCTGCACTTCGAGAACGACGACACGCTGGTGTTGACCATTCATAAATGCCCCGCGATCAGTCACATGCGCGAGTTCAAGTACGACGTGTGCGAAGGGTTCTGCGAGTCCACGCGCATAGTGAACGAGGAGATATGCGCGCTGGCCGGGTACGTTACTGAGACCGAATACGATCAGGCCGCCGGACGGTGCGTTCAACGCTTCCGAAAAGGAGGCGCGGAATGATCTCCTGCACCGAGTTCATCATGGCGTACAGCGAGTTGTTCGCGTTCATCGAGGAGCGGCACGGCAGAGCGGAACTGGACAGGTTCTGGGAGGAACTGGCCGACGAGTTTCTGCAAAACCTACGCGACCTGGTGGCGGCAAAAGGCCTGGAGGGGATGCACGAGTACTGGACGCACACGCTTACCGAAGAGGGCGCGGACCAGACCATGACGCTGACGGACGGCGAGTTCAGGCTGGAGATGCACCACTGCCCGAGTACAGCGATTCTCAGGCGGAACAAGCATATTAAGCCGTACAAGGACTACTGCGACCACTGCAAGGTACTCTACCGGCGGATCATTGACCCGTTTGGCTTCAAATGCGAGGTGACCGTACACGATGCTGAACATGGGCGATGCACCCTGCGAGTCGTTCCGTGTCCTGCGAACCTGGAGGAGAAATAGGATGGATACTACCGCGATCATTCTGCTGTCGGTTCTCATGCTCGCGTCGGTCGTGGACGCGGCCCCGTCGTTCAACTGGAGTCCCGGCCCGGACGTTCCCACTGCCCGTGACAACCTCGCTTTCGGGGTTGTGGACAACATGCTCGTTGTTGCGGGCGGCGCGTACTGGAAAGACGACCAAAAGCACTATCTGTCCGACACCATCGCCTATTCGCCCAAGACCGGCAAGTGGATGAAGCTGCCGTTCATGCCCAAGGCTGGCGCATACGGGGCTGGTGCTGTGTATAACGGCGAACTGCTGATCGCGGGCGGGGCGAATACCGAATCCGTGTTCACCTCATGCTTTCGTCTCGCGAAGACCGATAACACATACGCTTGGAAGAAACTGCCCGATTTGCCCCACCCCGTCTCCGGCGTCAGGGGCGCAGTTGTCGGCAGCAAGTTCCTGGTGATCAGCGGCTCATGGGGTGAGGGCGAGGAAGGTTTCCGCATGGCCAAACCCACTCTGCTTGAATTGGACATGAAGAACCCGAAGGCCTGGAAAGAAACTCCGCTGCCGGATGGTTTCCGTGCGCGAACCGGCTCAGCCGCAGCAGTCATAGGCGACCGGCTCTACGTGTTCGGCGGACACGGCATCCACGAAGACGACAAGCTCGCGAACTTCGTGGATTCGTGGGTGCTGGACAGAGGCGCGTGGAAACAACTGAAGGACACCCCGGTCCCGACGCGATGGGCTACGGCACTGGCGCTTGACTCCCGCCGTATCGGGCTGTTCGGTGGGTATGCGGAAGGGCCGACCCCGGGGTTCATCCCGGATGTGTACATATACGACGCCAAGACCGATACGTACGCCAAGTCCGACTCAATACCGCTACCGGTATGCAACCTGGCTGCAGGAGTGATCGGCGGCAAGGTCTACCTAGCGGGCGGTGAGGACATCGCGAAGCACCGGGCATCGGCGCTCTTCGTTGGAAGCAACTCAGAGAAGTAGTACAGATGATACTCGGTCGTCCGGCCGTGGATCAGGGCCACGGAAACTCCGGCACGGGTGCCCCGGTTAATGCACTGATGAGCGTCCAGACTGCGGCCATAGTAAACTCGCCGAGCATCATACCGATGAAGAGAGGCCTCGCCCGCGTGTAGAGCTTCATTCCGCCGTACCGCAGTATCGCGCCCTTCAGCATCCACACCACGAAGCATGAGAACCACAGCACTACCATGCTCCAGGACCCGCAGAGCGCGTATCCGAGAGGATGCAGCGGCCACCACGGGAACGACGCCCGCATGTATGACAAGAAGATTGTGAACAGTGCCCCCACCCCAAAGAAGGTGATGCCTACCCACCCGGCCGGACGACCCATCCCAGACATGTGGTTCTGGTAGTCCCACATCGCCCAGAGGTTGTTTCCCCGATACGGATACCAATACATGGTTAGCGCGCCCTTCGAGTATGGGAGCCATACGTGTACGGCGCCTGCCGTCACCAACGCAAGGATCATCGCCAGAATAATCCCCGGCAGGAACGATCTGCGGTTGATACGCGCGCCGTCCGTCAATTTCAAGGCATCCAGTAATCCGGTAAGCACCAGTCCGCGTTGGTCGCGCATGAACCCGCCATCCATGAATGCGAGCGCGGTGATGTTTTGCGGACCGAGCGAATGGACCGGCAGGAACATGCGGTACAAGTCAATCGGGCGAAAGGAGACCTCCGTCATGAACAGTCCTGCCTCTGCAGTCGCGCGGGACATCACAAACGCGACCACGAATATGAACACCGCCATGAGTCCGACCGACACCCAGAGTGAGAGCCCGGCCATGCAGCACCATCCCACCGCTAACGCGAACGAGATAATGAGGCCCCAGACGGCGGTCCGATGCGGCATGATCTCGCCCGAATCATCCGCATGCGCACCTCCGAACGCCGCACGAAACACTTCCCGGAGATGGCCGCGCGCCGAGTAGATCATATAGCCGGCGAGCACGATATATGCGGCGGCGGTCTGGTAGCCGATCATCTGGTAGCACGGGTACATCGGCATTCCATCCAACTGCATCCCGAACGACGCCGCGATGACCGCCTGGAGTTTGCCGAACACATAGAAGAACCAGAGTGAGAAGAGCACATCCATCGGCAACAGGAAGCAAAAGCCGATCGCCGCGAACGAGAAGTACGCGGCCCATCCGCCCCAGGCGTTCCAGGGCGGAGTGATCAGGAAGCCGCTCAGATCGTTTCTCACCGTGAAGAGCGGCGTGCTGGGGAACCAGCTGTGCAGGCCGTTCCATGTATAGAAGAGAACGGGCAGCAGGAACCCGATCCAGAGCGGCCTGTTTCGAAACACGGATCCCCCGCGCTCGCCGTCGCGGATCAACTCGAGTGACGGCTGGACGAGTGGAAAAGTGAGCTTCTCGTTGTCCACCCACTGCCGCCTCAGGATGGACGCCATACACAGGAAGGCGAACAGGATCAGCACACAGAGAATACCCCAGACGAAGAGCGGGACGGCCCACAGACCCCATGGTATGTGCTCACCCGCGCGGAGCCCCTCGAAGAAGCCCTTTGAGACGAACTGCTTCGGGTCGCCGGCCGGGTCATAGGCAACCAGCCATTTCTTCATGTATGGAAAGAACAACTGCTGCCATCGGTTCGTGCTGTCCGCGAAGTAATTCCCGGTGACCAGCATCGGCAGAAGCTTCTCGACTATGCCCCTGGCAGAGATCATGGCAGAAAGGAGCATCATGCAGTAGACCATGATCAAGTCGGCGGCGTTCAGACCGAGACTCTGCCGCAGCCGTCGAAGTCCTGCGTTCAGAAGAACAAGCACCATGAACACGGCAACAACCGCGGGCGGAATCTGCTGGGAACCGACCAAGATGACGGCGGTGACGAGTTCGGCATACGAGACGAGCAAGCAGACAATGATGACCATGATCAGGCCAATGATCAGACCCCTCAGAGAAATCCCGGAGCCAGTGGTTTCGCGGTCGGCGGAGTTCATAAGCACCTCTAGCCTGGATTATTCAGAAAATGAATAATCCAGGGCCTTCAGAGCATTATTCGCGTTATTCGTGAATAATGCGGACTAGCGCGGATTATGCGTGTCCCGCATAATCCGCGGCCTCCTGAGCATTATTCATGTTTTTCATGAATAATGCGGACTAGTTCACTGTGGATGATAGAACCGAGTTCGGTCATAGGCGTCTGATTTCCTGCCTGGTGCGTTGACCTTCTCCCTATCGCCTGCTAGAATGATGCATCTCATCTGAGGATGCGTTTAGCCATCCCGCAGCCAAGGAATGGAAAACCATGCCAAGCACAACTGCACGAGTGGAATGGATCGGCGATTTCAGGACCGGGAGCGGGACCGTCAAGACCGGCAGCAGCGCGGTCGAGTCGGCCTGCTCGTTCGGCTCGATCTTCCGCGATGAGCCAGGCACCAACCCTATGGAAATGCTGGGGGCGTCACTGGCGACGTGCTTCACGGGCGCGTTGGCGGCGGTTCTCGCGCAGGCTAACGTAACCCCAAAGCGAATCTGCGCAGATGCCCGCGTAATAAAGCAGCCGGATGCTACGGGCAAGGGCTTCACCGTCGCGGCGATCCACCTGCATGTGCAGTGTGAGGCTCAGGGGTTGGACCAGTCCGCTTTCGCCAAGTACATCGAGAAGGCAAAGAGCATCTGCCCGGTTGGCCTGGCTCTCGGGAACGTCGAAATCACGATTCAGGCTGAGATGGCATGATGCCGCAAGCCCGCATTATTCATGAAAAGCATGAATAATGCTCAGAAGGCCGCGGATTATGCGGGACATGCATAATCCGCGCTAGGAGGATCGCCCAATGAATAGTGCGACGCTTTCACCGCTGGACATAATCGTGTTCACCGGATACATGATGGTCCTTTTCGGCGTAGGAGTCTACTTCACGTGCCAGCAGAAGAGCATCAAGACGTACCTGCTGGCCGAGCAGAACGTCCACTGGGTGATCGTCGGCGTTTCGGTGCTTGCCGCGCTGTTCAGTGGAATCACCTACCTGGGTGCGCCTGCGGAGATGTTCTTCAACGGGACCGGGTACATCCTGGTCTCGCTCACGCTCATCATCGCCACGCCGATAACGATCATCGTCTTCGTGCCGTTCTTCCGCAAGCTGAAGCTGTACACCGCCTACGAGTACTTGGAGAAGCGGTTCGACCGTCGGCTCCAACTGATGGCATCCGGCTTGTTCATCACCAGAGTCGTCTGCTATGTGGGGTTTGCGATCTACGCCCCGGCGCTGGCCATTGCCGCAATCACGGGGATTCCATTCTGGGTGTCGGCCCTTATCACCGGCACTGTCGCCACAATCTACACAACCCTCGGCGGAATGAAGGCGGTCATCTGGACGGACACAATCCAGTTCGTAGTTCTCTGCGGCGGCCTGGTACTGATATTCGCCATGTGTACGACCAAGATTCCCGGAGGAATAGTGGCAGCCTGGAGCCTGGCTCGGGCGGACCACAAGACCCAGTTCTTCGATTTCTCATTCAGCCCATATGTGCGCATAACGTTCTGGGGCGCGCTGTTCGGCGGGGTGTGCAATACGCTGGTCCAGATGGTTACTGATCAGATATCGGTTCAGCGGTATCTGACCGCGGTCTCGCTGAATGAATGCAAGAAAGCGCTGTGGCTCAAACTTGTACTGCTGCTCCCGGTCATGGGACTGGTTTACTTCTCAGGCACGATGATCTACGGCTACTACAAAGCCATGCCGCAGCATGTCCCGGCATTTGAGGCGGCGGCATCTGTTCCTGGTCTGTACCAGAAGGCCCCAGGAATGCTGGCGGAATTGACCGACCGAGCAACGAAGAAAACTCCTCCCGACATAACACAGCAGCCGGGAACGCCGACGCGCCCGCTGAAGAGCGACCAACTCCTGCCCTACTTCGTGGTGCATGAACTGCCTAAGCCGCTGCCGGGTCTGCTCATCGCGGCGATTCTCGGGGCGACGATGGCAGTGGTGTCCGCAGGGATCAACTCACTTGCGACCACTGCGCTTATGGACTTCCGAAAGAAGACCAGTTCGCCGCCGACGGTCCTGATGGCAAAGGGGCTGACGGTCGTCTTCGGCCTCATCGCGACTCTGTTGGCGCTGTTTGTGCTGGCGAAACTCGGCACAATCGTTAAGGCAGTGAACATCGTGATGGCGGTGCTTGGCGGTCCTCTGTTGGGGCTGTTCCTGCTAGGCGCATTCTCACGGAGGGCGAACAGCGAGGGGGCGATCTGGGGCACGATCTCCGGGTTGATCGCAGCGCTAGTAGTCTTTTTCGCCAAACCGATCTTCGGTCTACCGGCGGACATCTCGTTCCTGTGGATCGGGTTCACCGCCACTGTGGTATCATGCGTAGTCGGGTCGGTGGTGAGCCTGTTCTTCCCTCATCCCGGTGACAGGATCTACACACTCACGTACTACGCCGCAAAGGACCTTCCGCTGCCGGAATCAGAACCGGACATGACTGATGGTTATTAGGAAATAGCTTATGGCTTATGGCTATTTGTTACTGGGACAGGTTTCCAATTGACCATAGCCATAAGCCATTTTCCCATCGTCTATCTTTCCCCGATCTGCCGCAGACGCTTCTGGATCAGCGCCACGTGACCGACCTCTTCCTGTAAAATCTCTTCTATCTTCTCTCGGCCCAGGCGTGCCGGGACCATGCCTTTGATACCCGCATAGTAGATCACGGCATCACGCTCCCGCTCCAGGGCGATCTCCAGGATGTGCTTGTAAGTGGGTTTGCCGCCGAACATCTCCGCCGCGTTCATTTTTGACGTAAACACCACTGAGTCCGCCATCGCCTTCAGATACTCGCACAGCTCATCGTCGGGGTCGAAGACGGTCGGCTTCTTCTCGTCCGCGGTCAGCGACGCGCGCATCTTTGTGAAGATATCCACGTGGGTGACTTCCCAACCGGCCAGGTTGCTGAGAAGCTCTTTCTCTTCAGGGTTATCCACGGCATCCGCCGCCGCGGTGTAGAACCTGATGCCGTTCTCTTCTATCTGCTGCGCGACCGCGAGAATCTCGTCTGCATTGAACTGGTTGGACATATGTACCTCACTTGGTGGCATTCATGGCTAGTATACCCAAGAAGTATATCATGCGGTGACTTGGAACGCAAAAATGGGAGCGCACGTGTCCTCACGTGCATCTTTGTGATATAGAAAGACCCGGGGAGCGGGTGAGGACACCCGCGCTCCCGGGCATTCCTAACCAACAAAACACATAGCCTGAAGGATGATTCATGCTCTTCGGTGAATGAAACTGTAACCACTGCTGACAGAGGAAACCATGACATCGAGAGAACGCGTAAATATCGCCCTTAGCCACCGCGAGCCGGACCGGGTGCCGCTGGACCTGGGCGCAAGCACAGTGACCGGCATGCACGTGAGCACGGTCTACAACCTCCGTCAGGCGCTCGGCCTGGATGCGCCGGGCACTCCCGTGAAGGTGATGGAGCCGTACCAGATGCTCGGCGAGATCGCGCCGGACCTGATGGACGCGCTCGGCGTGGACGTGGTTGGACTAGGCGGACCAAGAACTCTCTTCGGTTTTGAGAACAAAGGCTGGAAGGAATGGCAACTCCTGGACGGCACGCCGGCGCTCGTCCCTGAGGGCTTCAACACGATCCCCGAACCGGACGGTTCGCTGTTCCTGTACCCAGAGGGCGACAAAGCCGCGCCGCCCAGCGGAGTGATGCCCAAAGGTGGGTTCTTCTTCGACTCAATCGTCCGCCAGTCACCGGTTGACGATGATCTACTCGACCCGCAGGACAACCTTGAGGAGTTCGGCCCGATCACCGACGCCGACCTGGAGCATTTTCGCACGGAGGCCGAGCGCCTGTACTCGCAGACCGACAAGGCGATACTCGCGAACTTCGGCGGCACGGCGTTTGGCGACATCGCACTGGTGCCCGCGCCGTGGCTCAAGCACCCGAAAGGCATCCGCGATATCGAGGAGTGGTACATCAGCACGGCCATCCGCCGCGACTATGTGTATGAGGTCTTCGCCCTGCAGTGCGAGATCGCGCTCAGGAATCTGGCGAAGATTCACGCCGTGGTCGGTGATAGGGTCTCGGCGGTCTTCATCACCGGTACCGATTTCGGCACTCAACGCGGACCGTTTATCTCGCCCGAAGCCTACCGCGATCTGTATATGCCGTTCCACAAAGCAGTCAACAAGTGGATTCACAAGCACACGGAGTGGAAGACGTTCATCCATTCCTGCGGATCGGTGACAGCGCTGATGGAGGACTTCATCGAGGCAGGGTTTGATATACTCAACCCGGTTCAGTGCTCGGCGGCTGACATGAGCGCAGAGGAGTTGAAGAGCAGATTTGGCGACCGGATGACGTTCTGGGGCGGCGGAGTTGATACGCAGCAGACCCTCCCCTTCGGGACGCCCGAACAGGTGCGCGCTGAGGTCAAGGAGCGCATCAGGATATTCAGCAAAGGCGGCGGGTTCGTCTTCAACACGATTCACAATGTCCAAGCCAACACGCCGGTCGCGAACCTGGTGGCGATGTACGAGGAACTGAGGGAGCAGGCATGAAACCGATGGACATCGCTGTCTGGGTCTTCACAGAAATATAACAATCTTTTATTTGTTTGGACACGCATAGCACACAGCCGCATGCTATAATAGCGTAGGATATTGTTGTGGAGGAGCTTGTTGTGCGAGTCATAGTTGGCCTGATATTAGTGTGTTTGGTTCTCGGTGGTGCAGTGGCAGAGCAGGTTTCTGCGCCGTCTGACCTAGATAGTGTGAGATACCTTATCAATCTGGAGTATGCCAACGATGCCATCCCCGTCCTGGAAAGTGTAATCGCCTGCGATCCTGTGACCGCCCCGCGTGCTTTACTGATGATAAGCCAGTGCTACGATCTACTTGGCAGATGGGACGACGCTCGGCGGTCCATTGACGAACTGCAAGGAACACACCGAAGCTCTGTCCCTGAACGGGAGATGAGGCTCCGCGCTATGGATCACTACCTTGCGCAGGGCCAGAGCGACAAATATCAGTCTCTCCGCAAGCGAGTAGAGGGAGACTATCGCGACCAACTATCGACAGTCTACTACACCGTAGGAAGGCGTAGGTGCTTCAAACATGAGTACTCGGCTGCAATGCTAGATCTGAGGAAGGCGGTGCAGCTTGGCAAGGCGGACAGCAACGATGATCTTGCGGACGCGAACTACTGGCTGCTGCATTGCTTGCGGGAGGAAAAGCGGTGGAAAGACGTCGATGAGTTGGGATCATCGCTAATCAAAAAGTATCCGGCGATCGCATACATGTGCGAAATGGAGATTGGACGAGGCTATAGAGAACAGCAGAACTACGACAAGGCCATCCAGCATCTTGACGCTGCCGCAAAGCTCTGCCCCAGGAAAGATTACTACAATTTCGCCTTCATAGAACGTTTTTTGCTTGATTGCCATTCTGATATCGGGGAGCGCAGCAAAGCCATCACTCTGGCAGAGAAGCTTACTCAAGAGTATCCCAACTACTCCGCCTGGCAGTGGCGGCTCGGATGGTACTATCTGTTGGACAAGCAGTACGAGAAGGCAGAGCCGCTGTTCAGAAAGGTTATAGACACGTCACCTAGGCGGTGGGAGATCAGGAAGGGACAGATATTCCTGAGCGAATGCATGTTCAATCTAGGCAAAGGCCAAGAAGCCCTGGACGCGATCGAAGTGTATTTCAAAAATAGGCCAGAGATGTGGGACGAGCATCTGCTAGTCAGGGGAGCGGTCCTGCTATACGGTCCCAAAGACTATGAGGGTTGCATCGAAGCAGAGAAGCAGATCCTTGCTCAGGTTGCCGCTGGCAGGCGGTCCGAGCTAGTTCCAACGGCCGTAGAACTCATCTACGAGTCATACGGGATGATGGGCGAGCTGGACCAGGGCGCACCAATGATGGAGGCGCAGGCGAGGAGTACGCATGACGCGGCTATGCTCTGCAGAGTGGCTAATGACTATTTGCAGGCGGGCAACTATAAGGAAGCAAGCCGCCTGTTTAAGGAGGTGACACGTGAAGATAATCTGCTAGACGCTGTGCGGGTAGACAGCATGTACGGACTTGCTCGATGCTATTGGGAAACAAACATGAGGAACGCAGCGCGGCGGCTAATGCAGGAAATAGCGGACAAGTACCCGGACACGGGAAAAGGCAAGCAAGCCGAAGCAATGCTGTCTCTGTGGAGCGAAGTGCAGTAGGGACTAGATTGCTCTCACGGCGACATGCAGGCGATCACCCTAAGGTGTCGAATACCAAAACATCACATAAATGAGGTTAGATATGAAAACAAAAGCACTAGGTCTGTTGCGGCTCCTGTTGGTGTCCCTGGTTGTAATGTTGGTGATGAACGGTGGGTGGGCATCAGCGATCCTATCTACCGCTGACATGGAAAGCATTCAAGGCGGATGCTATCCCACTTACCCCTGTGTTCTCGACTTGCCATGCGACTTAAACGGACAATGGGGGTGTGACGCTGTCGGAGACTGTCCCATTGGCTGTAATGCGGGAGGTGCTACTACGTCATCATGCGCTCAGGCACCTGGTGAGAACCTGTCGTCGTGTACTCCTGGCGGCAGTGTACCGGGCGGTTGCGGCAAGGCATATAAGACGGTCGCCCGCATCACCGGTAGCTGTGTCTGGTCTGACCCCGGAGGATCCTGCGACAAGCAGACTGCGACAGGAACTACGTGTCCAGATCCAATGTAACACCGAAAGGAGAATATAACATGAAACAACCTAAGATTCAGACCATTACACTTTTGTTTGTTGCTCTGCTCTGTGTCGCTACGTCTTTCTTGGCTTCTCCAGCGCTTGGGTCGGCACAACCCAGCATCGAATTCATCGTTGCGGCCCTACAGGCGCAGGCCGACAATTGTGGGCCGTCTCTTGATGTCACCTATAGCTGGGTGTCGTTGGGCACACAGACAAAAGGGGATACGCGTGCAACTATTCGATATTTGCGAACTCCCACGAATCTGCTGCTTGAGGAGGAATCTGAGCGGATGGACTCAACTGGCAGTTGGGTGGCGCTGGATTCCAGTAAAAGCGTTCACGACAGAACTACTAGCGGTAACCGCCAGGTTGGCGTGTCTGCCGGCAGCGGCAAATCCATAGGCCGTATATCCCATGGTAACCCTAACCGATTCACTTCTCAGCCCATGATAGACGTAGTGTACTACCCGTTACTCGCGGCACCACTTATCGAGCGAATCGCTAAGGGCGTTGTGACCGATAAGCAGGAACAGATAGATGGACACATGTGTTGGCGAGTCGACATCCCGCAGGAGGCCATCGCGACGAATCATGGGACAAGCGTGGGCTGGACCGTATGGCTTGATTCCGACATAGGCCTATGTCCTCGGCTCATAGTGGAGCGATACGAAAAGGATGGAAGCGTGAGTGAAGAGATAACCAGGAGATTCGATGACTACAAGCCCCTGGGCGGCAACGTATTCCTCCCTATGAAACATGTAATTCAGTACGCCGATGGTACGGGGCTAAATCTGAGCGTCATCAAAGCCAGTGCTGGGACGAAGATTGAAGACAGCGAATTCACCGTAACGTTCCCGGCCGGCACAAAGGTCTTTACGCTACCTGTTGGCGCAAAGAAGCCCATGTCATACGTAGTCAAGTAAGGCAAATTCACCAGGGAGGATGCTCCGCGGTCATTCTCCCTGGACAGCACTCATCTCTCATCTCTCATCTTGTCAGCACAGCGCTGGCAGGATGTAACGAGTGACCATCTTTTCCGCGAGACTAGGAAGGAGAGTTCCCTCTTGAAGTCCGTAGCACGCGCTCTGATAGTAACTGGCATTGCTCTTCTCATTCTATCGCAGATGGTATATGCTCAATGCGGAAACGGCACAAAGACTCCCGACGTTATGTGCGGCCCCCGGAGTCTTCTTATGGTCTGTGAGCAGCTGGGGGTCAAGACAGACATAACGGATATTAAGGGGATCAGCGACTTTGACCAGAAATTGGGCACGTCACTGCTGGGGCTTCAGAAAGCCGCTAGTGCGAAGGGTCTCCAGAGTGTAGCAATGAAAATTGGTTCTACGGAGCTGACCAAGTACCCAGCAATGGCCATAGCTCATCTCTGGGGCAACCATTTTGTAGTTGTCACTAAAGGTGATAACGATAACCTAAGTGTGACGAGCCCTCCGGATAGGTCCGTTGTCATGTCAAATGACGACTTCTCGCGGCAATACTCTGGATTTGCGCTGTTCATCGCCAAGGACAAGGAATCATTGCCAACAGCAGATACCAGTGGTCCGGACCTCCGGGCTGACGCGTACACGTATGACCTTGGCTACATTCAGCCCGGAGACCGGCCGGGCCATGTTTTCACCCTAGCGAACAAGGGAACAGCGGACTTGCTGATCTCGCGGGTGGAGACTACCTGCTCCTGCACGCAAGCATTCCTGTCCGCTGGCACACGCATCCCGCCAGGCGGCAATGCGAAGCTAACTGTGGAGTTCGATAGTAGCGGCAGAGACGGCGGCCAGTCTCAAACAGTCTATGTTCACTCCAACGATGCAGTATCGCCCTCCGTTCAATTTGGCATCGGCGGGTTCGTCCGGCCTCTATATTTGACTTTCTCAACGCGCAAGCTCTATCTCGGAAGCCTGCGAAGACATTCTGGAGCTACAGCCGATATCTCCATCGAAGACCCAGGCAACAGCTCTCTCGTGGTCACTAAGGTCACGAGTGACTCCAAGTACTTGCGGACCACCCTAACGCGCGACAATAGCGATGGATTGGTCTATCACGTAAAGGTCGAACTTCTCTCTAGCACCCCATTTGGCCAGTACGGCAGCAACATCATGATCTACAGCAACCATCCAAAGGAGCCAGTAGTGACAATTCCGGTCACCGCACAGGTCGCCGGAAACCTAGCAGCCTTCCCGAAACAGTTCTTCCTGGGCGTTGTTAAGAAGGGGCAGGCCGCGTCCAAAACCATCACCATCTCTAGTACAGCAAAGTATCCACTGACGATAGAGAGACTTGATAGCCCATTCCGCTACTTAGACGTCACATCCAGCGCAGACAGCAAGGGACAATACGTGATTATCGCCACACTGAAAGACGATGCGCCGATTGGTTTCATCCACGGTATGGTCGTCATTCACACCAATGATGACGACGAATCGGAGATCAAGATACCCGTGTTTGCCCAAAAAGAGGAGTAGGGCCACTTGCCGCTGTTGTCCGGTGTCCACGTTAGCCCGGTTGTCTTCAACACGGAGGACTATGCCTGCAGTTCCAACAAAGAGCATCAAGCACCTGGATGATGAAGCGCTTCAAGCAAATACAGGACTGCCCGTCCCGGACGACAACTCGTAGATCCACAGAGTACATCCCCGCCTGCACGTGGATTCGCCCCTCGACCACGTGCAGGTTTGTCCAGCGCCGATCAAACGCGTAGTTTGAGAGCAAACCCTCATGACCGCATGGCACGCGCAGCTACCGCGCGCGGCGGGGATGATGCACACAACCGCACTTGTCAGCCGCCGCTACGCCATCGCTATTCTCTGCTAACGGGATGCTGCTTCTTGCGCTGCTTCTTGCGCATTGACCCGACGCTCCATCATCAGCTACAATGCCCTTGACTCCGCAGTTCTGATCTGGAGGGAGATATGAAGAAGCTCTTGATTCCCATGTTCCTGCTCGCAATCGTGATGGCCGCGACGACCATCGCCAAACGGAACAGCGAGTCCGCCGGGCAGCCCGGTGCGCAGAAGGCTGGCGCGGCGCACATGGATCAGCTCTACGTTGAGGTGTCCGCGCTCGGCAACCTGGACTACTTCTATGACCACAAGCTGGGCATGAAGCTCGCGGGCGAGGCGCTGGGCGTGCGGACCGAGTACGTCGGCCCGGCGGAGTACGACATGCCAGCGATGATCACCGCGTTCGAGCAGGCGATGGCGAAGAAGGGCCTCAAAGGCATCGTGGTTGTGGGCTTCGAGCCGGCGCTGACCCCAATCATCAACAAGGCCGTGGAGAAAGGCATCCCGGTGGTCACGGTTGATGCCGACCTGCCGGACTCCAAGCGGATAGCGTTTGTCGGTACCGGCAACTACAAGGCGGGCGTCGAAGGTGGCACCAAGCTCGCGGAACTGATAGGCGGCAAGGGCAAGGTCGCGCTCATGACAAAGGTTGGACAGTCGAACCTCGAAGAGCGCATCAGCGGCTACAAGGACGCCCTCGCCAAGTTCCCCGGCATCACGATTGTACAGATCGTTGACACTCAGTCCGATGCTGTTATCGCCGCTCAGGTGGCAACGGCAGTCCTGAGGAAGAACCCTGATCTGGCCGGAATCGGGTGCGTGGAGGCGGCAGGAGGACAGGGTGCATCGACCGCCGTCAAAGAGGCAAAACTGGCGGGCAAGGTCAAGATAGTGGCAATGGACCGAGACAACGCCGTGCTGGAGCAGATCAGCAAGGGCGTAATAAGCGCGGCAGTGGCCCAGCGCACAGCGATCATGCCGTTCTACGCGGTGCAGATTCTGTACAACCTTGCGAACCAGAATGTGCCTATCACCAGCGACAACAAGACCGCCGGGGTCTCAGCCGCGCCGTATTACGTGGACACCGGCGTCATCATCGTGGACAAATCCAACTACAAGTATTTCCTGAGGAAGTAGATGCCCTTGGAGTGCGAACGCGGAATGAAATGGAGCTTTCGCTTTGCATGCGGACAACAGACAAGCCAAAGCGGCAGTTCCGTCTGCGACTGCGCGACCGCACTCCAAAGAACATAGCTAACCATGGCAGATAACAAGAAAATCGAAGGTAAAACCAGTCCGCTGCTCTTCGCGCGCGAGATAGTGAAGACCTTCCCCGGCGTGCGAGCGCTCGACAACGTCTCCTTCGAACTGGAGAAGGGCGAGGTGCATGCGCTCGTCGGCGAAAACGGCGCGGGCAAGAGTACGCTCATGCACGTACTCGGCGGGGTCTACCAACCGGACTCGGGCGCGATTCTACTGAGCGGTGAGGCAGTCACACTTGCTGACACCCACCAGGCCGCGCTCCACGGGATCAGCGTGGTTTACCAGGAGTTCAGCCTCTCCGAAAACCTGAGCATCGCGGAGAACATCTTTGCCAACCGCCAGCCCATCGGCGCGTTCGGGTTGATAGATTGGTGCGCGCTCCACAACGACACGAAGGAGATGCTCGATCTGTTCGACTGGGATATCTCGCCTGAGACGCTTGTCGCCGAGCTTTCCACCGCGAAACGGCAGGTGGTCGAGATACTCAAGGCGATGGCGCAGAACCCACGGGTACTTGTGCTGGACGAACCGACCTCCTCCCTGACCGCCTCCGAAACCGAGATGCTGTACCGAAACGTGCGGCGCATGAGAGAGAACGGCCAGTCGGTGATCTACATCTCGCACCACCTGGCCGAGGTGTTCGATCTCGCCGACCGGGTAACCGTCCTGCGCGACGGCAAGATTGTTGAAACGTGCCAGGTCTCGGACGTGACGGAGAACGAACTGGTCGTGAAGATGGTCGGGCGCGAGTTGGCGGACATGTACGGCAGCCGGAAATCCGCTATCGGAGAGGAGCGGTTCCGGTTTGAAACAGCCGACGTCAACCTGTCTGTCAGAGCAGGCGAGATTGTCGGCGTCGCCGGACTTGCGGGCGCCGGACGAACCGAACTTGGACGTGCGATATTCGGTCTTGAGCCGCTTGGTGAGGCGAGATTCCACCTTAACGACGGCGAGTTGACGATCACCAGCCCCGAGGACGCCATCGCGAACGGTATCGCCTACCTCACAGAGAACCGCAAGGACGACGGGCTGTTCCTGGACATGTCCGTGCGGGACAACTGCGCCGCGCCCAGCCTCTCGCGGTTCGGCGGACGGGCGGGGTTGATGGACGAGAACGCGGTCACGGAGTTCGCGGAGGACTTCAGGAAACGGTTCAACATCGTTACACCTGATGTCAATCAAAGCGTCGGGCTGCTCTCAGGCGGTAACCAGCAGAAGGTGCTGCTCTCCATGTGGGTAGGCATCAAACCCAAGCTGCTCATTGCGGATGAACCGACGCGTGGCGTGGACGTGGGCGCAAAGAGCGATATCTACCGTATGCTGCGCGGACTGGCCGCCGAGGGAGTTTCCATACTCCTGATCTCGTCGGACCTGCCGGAGATCCTGGGCATGAGCGACCGGATACTGGTGATGCGCGAGGGCAGGATCGCGGCGGAGTTCACCGGCGAAGAAGCAACCGAGGAGAAAGTGATTGCAGTTGCATCGGGCGTGCTGAGTGAAGAGTGAACTTCACTCAGCAGCTCACTCATCACTCATCACTTATCATAATATTCGAGGGATAGAATGGGCAATCGAGTTAAGAACAACATAGCCGCTAAGATGATGCGCATAACCGACCGCCGTGAGTTCATGATCATCTACATCATCGTGCTCGGCGTGATAGCCATGGTCTACGCGGTGCCGGAGTTCATGTCGCGCGAGAACACCTCGGCGATACTCCTGGCGCTGGCCGATCAGAGCATCATCGCAATCGGGATGACGCTGCTCATGGTCTCAGGCGGATTCGATATGTCCGTCGGCTCCACGATGGCGCTCTCCGGGGCGACTACCGCGATCTGGCTTAACCTCGGGCTGCCGGTCCCACTTGCCATCTTGCTCGGCCTTGCGGTCGGCGTGCTCATCGGGCTGATAAACGGCTGGATCATCGCGGAGATCGGCATCAACCCGTTCATCACCACGCTAGGCACGATGAGCCTTGCGCGCGGTATGCTGATGGTGGTGTCCGACGGCAGAAACATCTCCGGGCTGCCTGCATCGTTCACCGCCATCGGGCAGGGCAGTCTGTTCAACATCCAGTACCCTATCATCATATCCATCCTGCTGGTCGCGGTCGGCGATTTCCTGCTGAGGAGGGGGCGATTCTTCCGACAGAACTACTACATCGGCGCGAACGAGAAAGCGGCGGTCCTCTCCGGCATCAACGTCAAGAAGATGAAGGTATTCAACTATGCGCTGACCGGGATGCTCGCGGCCCTCGCCGGGATCATCGTCACGGCACGGCTGGGTTCGGCGTCAACCTCGGCGGGCAAGGGGCTGGAACTCCGCGTGATTTCCGCGGTCATCATCGGCGGCGCGAGTCTGAAGGGCGGAGTCGGCTCGGTGTTCGGCTCGTTCCTCGGCGCGCTGCTCATGGCGATCATCGTGAGTTCCATCAATCTGCTCGGGGTGGAACTGAACTGGATTGACTTCGTACTCGGCGCGACGCTGCTGCTGGCGGTGATGGCGGACACCTTTGCATCGAGGCAGAGAACCAAAGAGTAGGAGGCCTTCGTGAAGTGCATTCTCCTCATCATCTCGCTTCTGGTGGTAAGCACTCTCACGGCCCACTGTGAGCGCACGGTCATATCGCTGGACGGCACGTGGCAGATAGCGCAGGGTGGGTTGGCAGATATCCCACAAGTGTTCGATCATTCCATTCCCGTGCCCGGGCTTGTTGACATGGCGAAACCTGCGTTCACGGAGGTCGGTATACCCAGCGCCCAGCGTCAGGCGTTCTGGTACAAGCGAACCTTCTTCGTCCCCGGCCCTGCGCACGGCACTGCCCTGCTGAAAATCAACAAGGCCATGTTCACCACGAAGGTATGGCTGAATGGCACGCTCATCGGAGAGCATCCGGGTTGCTTCACCCCGTATGAGTTCAATGCAGGCAAGGCGATTCGCTACAACGCCGAGAACACTCTCATCGTGCGTGTCAACACAAAAGATAGCGTACACAGGAGCGTGCCAACAGGGACGGACTACGAGAAGACGATCTGGCAGCCTGGGATCTATGATTCCGTGTCGCTCATACTGACTGGTTCGGTGTATGTCCGCTGGTGCAGTCTGACCCCTCAGATCAAGAACGGAACCGTGGATCTCCTGGTGTCCATCCGTAACCGCAAGGATACCTGGCAGGAGGTGCCCGTGTCCGTCACGGTTCGCGAATGGAAGTCTGGGAAGATAGTAGCGAAGGCTGGCGGCGAAAAAGAGCACATCGGGCCGAACCTACTTCTGAGCTATTTTCGCACTCTCCAGATCAAGAAGCCGCGCCTCTGGTCGCCTGAGGATCCGTTCCTTTACGTGGCAAAGATCGTTGTCGGCGAGGATTCGCAGGAAGTCCGGTTCGGCATGCGCGAGTTCCGGTACGACCAGAAGACCGGGCGGGCGATGCTGAACGGCAAGCCTTACTACCTGCGCGGCTCAAACTTCTGCATGTTCAGGTTCTTTGAGGACCCGTTGAGAGGCGGCCTGCCCTGGAACCGCGAATGGGTGCGCAAGGTCCTGACCCAGCCCAAGAAGTTGCTGCACTGGAACTCCGCACGAGTCTGCATCGCACCGTTCCCCGAGTTCTGGTACGACATCGCGGACGAGACAGGCTGGCTGCTGCAGGACGAGTATCCGATCTGGGGATTCAAAGAGGAGTGGCGGCAGGATCAGTTGGAGGGGGACTTCTACGAGTGGCTCAACGAGCGTGTCAATCATCCCTCTATCGTGGTCTGGGACGCATGCAACGAGACTCTCACCCCACGAACCGGCGAGTTGATCAAAGCCGTGCGAGGCATGGACCGGTCCGGCCGTCCCTGGGACAATGGTTACAGCCCGCGCAATCTCCCGACTGACGCAATCGAACTGCATCCGTACACGTCGGTTGGGCGTGGTGAGGCCTCGCGAATCGGCAGTGCGCTCGATAAATCCTTCCCAAGACTCGCTCCGGGCCCTCTCATCATCAACGAATACGATGCCTTCTGGATGGCTCGCGACGGCGGCAAGGCCCCTTGGTTCGGCAAGTGGTATGAGGATGCGCTCGGCCCGAATGCGACTCTCGATCAGAAGCGCGAGTTGCTGGCCTACAACGCGGCACTCACAACGGAATACTGGCGGGCGCGGCGACAGGCGGCGGGCGTCCAGTGGTTCTGCTACCTCAGCTACTCCAAGCCGGGGATGGTCACCAGCGACAACTTCTCGGACATGCCGAACGCCGTGATCGAGCCGCATTTCCTGGACTACATGCACAACGCCTTCTCGCCCCTCGCGGTCATGATTGACGATGCCGAGATTACTTACGCGCCCGGCGAGAAATGCCGGTTCCTGATCATAGTGACAAACGATCTATACACGAAGGAGTCAGGCACTCTCACACTGAAGCTCCTGAGCGATGCAAAGGTGGTCAGCGCTCATCCCGCCAGGTTCGCAGTGGAAGCCCTGGGGCAGAGCGTGGTGAAGGTGAACATGACCCTGCCAACGAAACCGGGCAAGTATCGCCTGGTCGCGGAGCTTATCCCCGCAAAAGGTGAAAGCGTTCAGTGCCGTCGAAACGTGGATATCGTCACCGCCGAAGAAGCCAGGCGACTGGTAAGCCTGTCTGACAACCGTCCGGTAACCGCGTCATCGGAATACCAGGGGTGTCCGCCCAACTTCGCAGTGGACAGGCGTCGGGGTACGCGCTGGTCGAGCCAGTTCAGCGATCCCCAGTGGATCATGGTTGATCTCGGCAAACCGCAAACCATCAGCCGCGTTGTGCTCGATTGGGAAAACGCCTATGGTAAGTCCCACCGTATACAGGTCTCGACCGACAAGCGGACTTGGACTGATGCGTACTCCACGGATACCGGCAAGGGCGGGCTTGAGGAGATAACGTTCACTCCGGTCACCGCTCGGTACGTGCGGATGTACGGGACCGCGCGAGGAACCGAGTTCGGGTACTCGCTCTGGAGTTTCCAGGTCTTTGAGAATTAGGATTGTTACATGCTCATACCACACAAACTGCCGCCTGAGATCGCCGCATTGAGGGAAATCGCGCTTCACAGGAAGGGGCCGTGGGGTTGCCCGGAGGTAGTTCCGGCTGAGGCCGAGGCTTGGCGGAAGCACACCGGGGAAGAGGACTGGCTTGTCTGGCGCGCGCGTCGGACCGCCGCCAAGCTCAGCGCACTGCCTGTCGAAATCCTCGACGGTGAGCGGATAGTCGGACGGCCGCTGTTCTCCGATCCCCAGGGTGAAGAGTTCGGCAAGGCATGGAAGATACTCGAATCCGTTCCACCGTTCCCCGGAGGCGACACCGCGCATTTCCACCCCGACTTCGAGAAGATTCTAAGCATCGGCCTGGGCGGGATCAAGGACGAGATTCGGCAAAGGCGGGATGCCGCCGGCACGGACAAGCGCGCATTCTACGACGCCTGTGAGATCGCGTTGGATGGGTGCTCCACCTACATCACTCACGTCGCCGATGCCTGCACGGACTCGGCTCTGGTGCGAATGTGCCGGAAACTCGCCTCAGAACCCCCGTCAACGTTCCATGAAGCCATAGAGTTGATGTTCCTGATGATCGTCGCGCTCTGGTTCGGCGAAGACCACGTCATGTGTACGCCCGGCAGGATGGACCAGACGCTTCGCCCGTTCTACGAGGCCGACATCGCCGCAGGGCACATCACATCAGAGGGCGCGCTCGACCTGATCTGCTGCCTGTACATCCAGCTCAGCATGATCCTCTGGCCCGGCGCGGCTATCTCTGTGCTGGTCGGCGGTCGGGACATGAACGGC
The DNA here is from genome assembly GCA_025358205.1 of Armatimonadota bacterium. Taxonomy (GTDB): domain Bacteria; phylum Armatimonadota; class UBA5829; order DTJY01; family DTJY01; genus JANYKG01. Next base: position 18,063 of record JANYKG010000130.1, on the reverse strand, counting down.
AACGACGCGACCAACGACCTGACTTACCTGTGCCTGGAGGGGCGGCTGGCCACTCACCTCGTCTACCCGACCGTCGGCCTCGCGTGGCACGAGGGAACGCCGAGGGAACTCACCGACTTCGCCTGTGAGATGATCGCTACCGGTGTCGGCGACCCGGCCTTCTTCAACGATGAGTTGATTTCGGACGGACTGCGTGACATGGGCGTTAGTGAGCGGGATTCCCACAACTACATGAACGCGACCTGCGTTGAGATCAAGCCGGTCGGCGCGTCCAACATCTGGGTGACGAACCCCTATTTCAACTGCCCTGCCGCCATGCTTCGAGTGATGGAAAACACCGCTGACAGCCCTCCGGACGACTTTGAGGCGTTCACAGAACTGGTGAAACAGAGCCTCGCCGAGGATGTGCGTCAGGCCGCCGTGAACTCCGACCGTGTGTGGCAGGAACGGTACACGCGCGGCGGCTTCCCGCTCGCGAGTTGCGTCATCAGCGACTGCCTGGAGCGTGGGCTGGACTTCGACCGGGGCGGCACGCGCTACAACTGGGTGGAGAACTCGTTCGTCGGCCTGGCGAACCTGGTTGACAGCATGGTCGCGGTGAAACGGCTGGTCTTCGAATCCGGCAGGTTGTCACTGAGCGAATTTCACGACATCCTGAAGAACGACTTCGCAGGCCACGAGGAACTACGGCAGGAGATTCTGAACAAGCTGCCGAGCTACGGCACAGACGACGCTGAGGCGGACGCGCTGGCGATTGCGTGGGCGGACTTCATCCAGGAGACCTCGCTCGCGAACACCATCGGCGGCAACCCCTACGTTCCGGGCCTCTTCTGCTGGGTCATGCACGGCGAGTTCGGCAGGCAGACCGGCGCGACTCCCGACGGACGCAAGGCCGGAACCGCCCTCGCGGACGGCGCTGGGGCTGCACAAGGCCGGGAATCGGCAGGCCCGACTGCTTCAATACTCTCGACAACTAAGTGGTCGCACAAACGGGCGCTCGGCGGGCTGGTACACAACCTGAAGCTCTCGCGAGGTTCTCTGCGCACGGACTCGGACCTGGCGGCCTTGCGAGCACTGATTGAGGCATACCTGCGCCGCGGAGGGTTCGAGATCCAAGTCAACGTGGTGGACGCAGATATCCTCCGGCAGGCGCAGGCGCACCCGGATGAGTATGCGGACCTGCTGGTGAGGGTAGCGGGCTACTCAGACTACTTCACGAACCTCAATCCCCTGCTCCAGGCCGAGGTCATAGCCCGCACTGAGCACGGGCATTAGGTACCACAATGGATTTTGTACGAGCAGTGATCGCACTCGTCTGATTTGCACGGCTCGAAGTCCTCGCGGCGGATGCCTTCTGCCACGCTGTTGACCATCGCCTCGGTCTCGTTGATGAGAGAATCGTTGACCTGTTGCACGTAATCTTTGGCCCCGCGCAGGCTGATCACCACGGCTTCTGACGGAGGAACGCCCAGGCACCGCTCAACGGCCAGAGCGTATATGCCTACCTGCCGCCGATACCGATCACTATCAACACCGCCACCTGTCTTGTAGTCCGCAACAACCCAGCCGCTCTCGTCCTTGAACAGCAGGTCGGCCCGTCCGCGGAAGTCGCACGTGCCCAGCTTCAGGCGAAGCGGAACCTCCTGCAGCCATTGTGAACCTCGGCATATACGCTCGGCCCACGATGACGCGAGGAATCTCTTGCAGGCATCTTCGATAGGACCGAGCAGATTGCCCGTCTGGAGTTTCGCCAGCTCATCAAGCTGCGGTTCCAGTGCCTTACTGAAGTCCACCGCGCGCAGAACCTGATGGACCGCCGTGCCCAGAGTGGTGGATGAGACATCGGCCTCATCGTCCGGTATCATGTCCTTGGGATCAGGCGACTCCTCCTGGATGCCGAGCACCCACCGGCAGTAGTACATGCGCGGGCAGGCAACGTAGTCCAGTATGCGGCTAACGGTGAGCACAAGTTCTGCGTCCCGGCTCACTGAGATGACCGCGCGGCACCTATCCGCCACCTCGTTCATGCCCTCGCCGCCGTACTCAGCCGCCAGTTTCACTTGCTCCAGTCGCGCAACAGCAGAGAGGGTTTGCCCAGAGTCGGAGGCAAACACATCAACCAGACCGGTTCCGTCAAGCAGGTTGAACTCGGAATCTCCGTAAGATTTCCTCTCACGGCCTGAGCACGGTCGTTCGCCGATCTGGAGGACTGATTCCAGCCAACCGGACCAGCATGTGTGTTCCTCAATACCCTTCTTCGCGGCTTTGCCGTCGTACTTGCTCCGCCCGCTTATCACCAGCAACTCCTCAGCGCGAGTGGCAGCCACATAGAACAGACGCTTCTCCTCGGCGAGGTCGGCGTCCCTCAGCTCAGCCTTCTGCCGCTCATACTCCGCCGTGACCACCATTTCATCGGTCGCGAGATTCTTTAGTTTGCACGAAACCCCTTGCTCATTGCTGAACATGAACGCATCGGTGCGCGCCAACCTGGGCGGGCGAGAACTGTCGGCAACAAACACAACCGGCGCCTGCAGGCCCTTCGCCTTGTGAACGGTCATCATGCGCACCACCGGGCTGTCCTCGGTCTCAGTCGGCGCCTCCCCTTCCCTCTGCGCCATTACCTTCAAGCTTTCGATGTGATGAATGAAATCCGGCAGGTGGAACTGACCGGTTGACTGGCAGCTCTGCGCGAGATCGAGAAGTTTTCGGATGTTCGCGTACCTGCGCTTGCCGTCGGAAGAGGCCAGCGTCTTCAGATCGTAGGCGGTTCGGCGGATGGCGGTGTCCAGCAGGTCGGTGATCCCGCATCCCGCGCTCAGCCCGCGAAGTTCGTCTAGCAGTTCGATAAAGGCTGTCAGCTTGTCTCGGTCGGTCTGGTCAATCTCCGGCAGGGCGTCAAGGTTCTGCAGACCGGCGTACAGCTTGCCGATCTCGCGGTTCGTCTCGCAGCTATCGGGCGCGCGTGTCAACCACCACAGGGCGTCATCGGACACGCCGACCATCGGCGAGCGCAGGACGGCGGCCATTGACACATCGTCTAGCGCGTTGTCCACCACCTTCAGCAGGCTGTGGATGTCGCTCACCTCGTGCGTTTCGTAGAACCCCCTGCCGCTGACCACGTAGAAGGGAATGCCCGCGTCAAAGAGCGCCTTCTCGTACAACGGAATCTCCGCCGTAGAGCGGAAGAGAATCATGATGTCGCCCGGCTGCAGGTCTCGCGGCTTGTCGTCCGGGTTCCTCTTGCGTGTTACCTGAAACGGCCTGCCGCCGGTGCACCCGAGCAATTGGCAAATGCGCGAGGCGATAGCCCTGGATTCCAGCAGTCTCGCCTGGGATGCATCCTTCTCCTGAGGGACGAGCAGCAGTTCCACAACAGCATCCGAGGTGTCGCCGAACTCAGCCTTGGCCTCCAATTTCTCAAACTCCAGATCAGGGTCGCTCGCCCAAAGTCTGTCAAAGAGGGCGTTCACAAAACTCAGAATCTCCGGCCTGCTGCGGAAGTTCTCGATAAACGAGATGGCGGCCCGATCCGGCGAGCTATTCACTTTTCGATGGTTCTCGATGAAGACCGAAACGTCCGCGTTGTTGAACCTGTAGATGGACTGTTTCGGGTCGCCGACGCAGAAGAAACGACCGGCGGGACATACCGATTCGACGATGGTCTTCTGAAGCAGATTCGTGTCCTGGAACTCATCCATGATGACAAACTTGAAGCGGTTCAGGTACTCCTCCGCCGCGGCGGAATGGCCGTCCTGGCCGACGAGCAGGTCGCGAGTCTTCAACAGCAGGTCGTCGAAATCGAGTGCGCCTGCGAGCATCTTTGCGGATTCATAACGCCTGCCAAACTCGTCGGTCATCGTCCTCAGGCAGCCCATGTAGTGATCGGCAAGCGGCTCAATCACGGCGAACAGGAAGTCGCGCGCGAAGGCCTTCGCGGGCTTGACGTAATCCTCCTTGATGTCCTTTGATCCCACGTTGTTCTTCACGAAATCGCCGGCCGCGCGGGCCTCCTCATACAGGTCCCAGTCGAACTCCTGCGCGTACTCCCGCAGAGGATCGGCCAGCGCTTCCACGCGTCTGCACAACTCCTCCATCGCCGCTTTCAGGGACGGGAAGGACGGCGCAAACTGCAGAATTTGCTCACCTATCTTGCCGTTTAGCTCGCCTAGTTTCGCCAGGCGAATGAGGTCATCAACCAGCCTGGTGTAGCCGTTAAGAAACTCCCTGGGGCTGGCGTACACTACACCGCCGGAAGGTATCTGCCACACCCTGTCGCCGGCCGTCCTGAGGTGGCGGTGCAGACCGACGATGCCTGACTTGAGCGAATCTATATCGTACGCCTGAAGCAGGTCAACACACGCTTCGACGCCTTTCTCATGCCAATCCGCGATCAAGTCGTCCAGAACGGTATCCTTCAGTGTCTCCCCTTCCGCCTCATCCATCACGCGGTAGCGGGGATCAACACCCGCCTCGAAGGCGTTCTCGCGCAGGAGCCTGGTGGCGAAGGAGTGGATAGTGCCGATGTACGCAGACTCAACTCTCCTGCGCTCTTCCTCGAACCGCGCACCGTCAGCCTCTTGAGACAACGCGGTGAGTTCCCTGACTATCCGCTGCTTCATCTCCTTGGCGGCCTTCTCGGTGTAGGTAACGGCGAGTATCTCGTCCACCGTCGCCCTGCCGTCACGCACGATTCCGCAGAACCGCTGCACCAGCACCTCGGTCTTGCCCGACCCCGCACCCGCGGAAACCGACACCGTCATGTCCAGCGTTTCCACAGCTTTGACCTGGCTAGGAGTCAGTCTCATTCCGGTGTCTCCTCGGCGGACTCAACGCCCTCCGCCTCGTTCAGTTTGAGACGCTTGTGAACGTCAATTCGGCAGACGGACTTGAAGCCGCAGTAGTCCTTGCACAGCTTCGGCTCCACGGCAATCGCCCCGCACCGGATGCCCTTCGCAATCTCCCGCACGTAATCCTTGCACTGCTCCAGCTTTTCGTCAAATTCCTCGGGCGTGAACGTCCGGTTCTTGGGTCCGGTTTCGCCCACGTAGTAGCCCTTGGGGTCCCATTTCTTGAGTGTGCGATACTCGGTGCCCACCGGGTTCAGGCCGAAGATGTCTCGCACGGCCAACGCATAGATCATGGCCTGGAGCACAAGCCCTTTCTCGAAGCCGGTGATGTCGGTGCCGGAGCCAAGCTTGTAGTCTATTATCATCGCGCCGGCTTCAGAGGTGTCCAGCCTGTCCATCTTGCCGACGATGCGCACCGGGGGGCCGTCCCCGGTCTCGACCGCCAAGCGCTGCTCGGTGGACTTGTCATCGAAATCCCGGTCCTTGCGGCTGCTCTTGCCGAACTGCAGCTCGAAAAACTCCGGCACGAAACCCGGATATGGATTCCTGTACTCCGCCCGCAGATAGCGTTTCAGGCACAGCCACAGACTGCGCTTCACGATCTCAATCTCGTACTTCGGCAGGTTCATGAGCCGCCGGTTGTCTTTGAACTGATCGTTGAACAACTGGGACGCTACGTGAAGCACGTCACCAATGTCGAGTTCCGTAAGCGCAATTGGCCGACCGGCGCGTTTCCTGAAGTGCGTGAACACCGCACACAGCGCATTGTGGAGCAGGCTGCCAAAGTCCATCGGCCCCACATCCTCCTGCACCGAGTCCAGCCGCAGAGTGTGGCCGCAGAAGTGCATGAACGGGCAGGCCGCGTAAGCCTCCAGTTCTGTGCATGTGTATGACTTGCCGTCCTCTGTTAGATGCTTGAGCACGGTAGATTGGGTCAGCGAGGCAGGTTTCTCTTGCGAACCCAGCGCCGATTCTGCTATCAGTTTCGCGTCTTCATCGCTGAAACACCGGTACAGGCCTGCCTGCTCAGCGAGGGAACTATTCACTGGATTCGCGAGGAAGTATATGAAGCTTCGTCGCAACTCCGCCGGACATTCCGCTTGGGCAACCGGAGGGACCAGATCCGAAACATCACGTTTGGCGGTCGGAATGGAACCTGAGAAAAGCTTGCGAATCTCGTCTACATAGAACGACGGAAGGCTGTCCTTGGCGGCTTCGTCGGCAAGCGGATAGCAAAGGTACAGCCGCTCAGTGGCGCAACTCACCGCGCTGTAGAACGCCAGCCGCTCGGCGTCCTGCCGGTCAGACGCGAGGCTGAGGCAAACCCTGTCCGCGCTTGAGTTCAGGAACGCACGCTCCCGGTCGCGCAGGAACGAATCCTCCGAGACCTGGCGGGGAAAAACCTTCTCCAGCAGCCCGGTTACAAAGACCGCGCGGAACCTCTGCCCGCCAAGCGCGTTCGTTGAGATCAAGCTGACCACATCGGAGGCCGCGCGCACAGCTGGAACCGAGGCAGCGGCGATGGACATCTGCAGAAGGTCCATGAAGTCCGCTCTGTCCTGATCCTTGCCCAGCAGACGGTCGGCGGTCACCAGGTCATCCAGTATCTGCGAAATGGCGTGAGTTGCAGCGGAGTCCTCAGCCTGCATAGCGCCATCATCCTTGCGTTGCTGGAAGCGCTTGACGAGTTCCCCAACGGCTGCGGTGCGACCCATCGTGCCGGCCGAGTTCTTCAGCGCGTCCTCGAAATCGGCAAGCGGTTGAAGCGTTTCGGTGCGGAAGTCCAGGAAATCATCATCCTCGGCCCATTTGCTGAGCCAGCGGGTGCGCCCTTCAAACAGGGCTATCTTCTTTGCGCTTACATCCACCAGACACGCCTTGCGAACAGCATCCTCGTCCTCGCTGAGATACTCCGACTTCAGGAGGCGAATGACATCGGTACGCTGCCAGCCCGTGCGCATGGCGGAGAGACACGCGCCCAGCGTCCGCGCCATGGCGGCGCCGGAGAGCGGTTTGTTGCCCGTGTCCACCGGTATGTCGAACTCCGGAAACACTCGCTCCACTCGCGCCCGGTAGCTCGCAACATCCCGCCCGACCAGCGCTATTTCACCGAAGGAGTATCCCCGGTCGCGCACCAGCCTTCGTATCTCTTCGGCTATCATTTCAACTTCGATATACGGACTGCCGCCTTCTATGATGCCGACCGCCCCATCTGATGCAATCATCTTCGCACTGCCGCTGAAGACGGACTGCTCCACGTGCCTGAGTACGGGGCCGCGACTCTCCGCCCGCATGACTGCCATCTCCGATGCTCCGAGAGACAGGACGAACTTACGTGTTGGCTCGGCGGTCTTGAACACCTCCGGCCTGTCTGCCTCATAATCAAGCAGGACCGTCACCCTCTCGGCGGATGCGGCTATCTTTCGTATGAACTCGCGCTGCACGCCGTTCAGTTCGCCAAAACCGTCAAACACCACAGTCTTCAGGCCGGAATCCCCCATCGCCGACAGGTACTCTAGCGCGCGGCCCATGAGACCTTCACGGTCATGGAGCGAGTGCTTGACCAACACGTCCTGCTGGTATCTGCGGTAGAGATCGGCCAACTCTGCGACCTTGCCCGGAGCGGATGAGACAAGCTGCTCCAAGTCATCCGGCGACACCAGCGATATTTTCAACTCGCCGATGATCTGCCCAAGCGCCTTCACGAAACCGGGGTATACCGCCGACCGACCGAGGGAGGAGAGCTTAGCGGAGGTAACCAGGTCGCCAAGGAGAATGGTGCGCTGAACGTCGGATATCATGGATCCTGAGCGGCCAAACTGAGCGATGATCTCCTCGGCCAGACCGTAGAACGTGCAGACGACGTTGCCCATGATGCCGGATAGACCGGCGATCTCCATGATCTGCTTTTCGACCAGACGGGCGATGCGGGTGGTGGGAACGACATAACGCAGGGAAGTGACCGCGCCTGCGGGATCGGCCTTCAGCAGACCCGCAAACTCCTCTATAGCGTTGGTGGTTTTGCCGCTGCCGGCTGGACCTGTAATGAGTTGTACATTCATTTCTCTGTCACCCAATGGCAGTCTATACCAAGGGACGCCCTGCCGTCAAATGATTGCGGACTGGAGGACAACGGCCCGTGCATATTGAACACCTCACGCGGAGGATGTGGAGCATGAAAACCTTCTTGTTGATAGCAGCGTTGATGTTGGTAGCAGTCGGGCAGTTGTTGGCCGTACCTGCCGGCAGAGCAGTTGACAGCCTTTCACTCGCCGGACAGTGGAGGTTCGACCTGGATTCGAAGAATCTTGGCATCAGCGAGGGCTGGTTCGGCAAGAACCTGGCCGACAAGGTAATGCTGCCCGGCTCGACCGACACAAACAAGAAAGGTACACCGAACAACCGCAAGCCCGACCTCCAGCACCTGAGCCGTTTATATGAGTACACCGGAGCGGCATGGTATCAGCGCGACGTTACCATCCCCGAGAGCTGGAAGGGCGAGCGGATCGTCCTCTTCCTGGAACGCTGCCATTGGGAGACGCAGGTCTGGCTGGACGGCAAGCCGTGCGGGATGCAAGACAGCCTGGTCGCGCCTCACGTCCATGAGCTGGGAACCAACCTCGCGCCGGGTGTCCACAAGCTAACCATCCGGGTGGACAACACGATCAAGTACAACGTGGGCGGCTGGGCGCACAGCATCACCGAGGAAACGCAGACCAACTGGAACGGCATCGTCGGACGCATCGAGCTTCAGGCGACTCCGCCGGTATGGATAGAGAACGTGCAGGTCTACCCGAACCTGGCCGAAAAAACAATTCGAGTGAAGGCGTGGGTACGAGGTAAGCCCGGCCTGCGCGACGGACATGAACTGCCGTACGGACTGAGCTACCAGATATACAAGACTGATGAGAAGGAGGCGGCATTCTGGACAGGGGTGGACCTTCCAAACGGCAAGCACGAGATTACCGACTTCAGCGGTGAGCAGCCTATCGAGTTCACGGTACCAATGCCTAAGGGGACACAAGCATGGGATGAGTTCTCGCCGAATTTGTATAGCCTGGCAGTGTTGGCCGGCACTTTCGACGCAACGTACTTGGTGAGGTCCGATGTATTCCGCACCAATTTCGGCATGCGCAATCTGAAGGTGAAGGACAAGCGAATTACCGTGAACGGGCGAAACATCTTCCTGCGCGGGACACTGGAATGCTGCATCTTCCCAAAGACCGGTTACCCGCCGACCGATGTTGACTCCTGGCTTCGAATCTTCAAGATCGCAAAGTCCTACGGGCTGAACCACATGCGCTTCCACTCCTGGTGCCCGCCCGATGCGGCGTTTCAGGCAGCCGATCAGATGGGCTTCCTTCTGCACGTGGAACTCCCGCAATGGGTGGGCGATGCAGGCAAGGACAAACCCCGCGACGAGTTCATCACCGCCGAAATGATGCGGATTCTGGACACCTACGGCAATCACCCCTCGTTCGGCATGCTGTGCATGGGCAATGAGCTGCGCGGTGATGAAGACTTCCTGCAGCGGTTGGTCGTCACGGGAAAGAAGCACGATCCGCGGCACCTGTACACCCCGTCCACGGCCTGGTCGCACGGCGAGAACGACGACTACGACGTAGGCGGAGGACGCGGACTGCACGGCCCGACGACAGACGCCGATTTCGCCGCTGCCGACGCCAAGTTCAATGTGCCGGTTGTCACGCATGAGGTCGGCCAGTGGAGCGTCTTTCCAAACATGGCTGAGATTCCGAAGTACACCGGCGTCACTCGCGCGCGCAACTTCGAGTTGGTCCGCAACATGCTGAAGGAGAATGGGATGCTCGACCAGGCTGCCGCGTTTACCCAGGCGTCCGGCAGGCTCTCCGCCGAGCTGTACAAGGAGGAGATCGAAGTATTGCTGAGAACCCCCGGGCACGGCGGCTTCCAACTGCTGGACCTGCACGATTTCCCCGGCCAGGGTACCGCGCTTGTGGGGATACTCGACGCGTTCTGGGACTCGAAGGGGATCATCAAACCGGAGGAGTGGCGAAGGTTCTGCGGACCGACGGTTCCCCTGCTCCGCATGTCCAAACGAACCTGGACGACCGCTGAGACGTTCAGCGCCAAGGCACAACTTGCCCACTTTGGCCCGAAGAGCATCACTGCCGAACCGGTCTGGAACGCGATAACCCAGGACGGCACAATGATCGCATCCGGCACGCTGCCGGAGAAGAAGATCCCGACCGGCGACCTCTATGACCTCGGAAGCATATCGTTACCACTCGCCAAGCTCAAAACGCCCATAGAGCTTACCATCACCGTCTCACTGAAGGGCACGAACGCCTCGAATAGCTGGAACATCTGGGTCTATCCATCGAAGGTAGACCTCAAGACGCCTGCGGATGTCACGGTCACTCAATCGTTGAACGATGCCCTCTCCGGGCTGCGATCCGGGAAGAAGGTTCTGCTTCTCGCCCGTCGCAAGGACTTGGTGGACCCGGGGACCGGCGCTTTCACCCCGGTGTTCTGGAGTCCCATCCTATTCAGGACACAGGCGAAGCAGGGACTGGGCATCCTGTGCGATCCGAAGCATCCGGCGCTCGCGGAGTTTCCCACGGACTTTTACACGAACTGGCAGTGGTATGACCTGCTGCAGGGATCGTGGAACATGAACCTGACTGCGACCCCAAAGTCGTTCCGGCCCATCGTTCAGGTAATAGACAACTTCATCAAGAACCGCAAGATGGGAAATCTCATCGAGGCCCGGGTGGGCAACGGTAAGCTGATGGTGTGTACGATGCCGATCAACCGCCAGCCGATGAGCAGTTCCGCGACCCAGATGTACAAGAGCATTGCCGACTACATGGCCTCATCCGACTTCCAGCCGAAACAGGAACTGACCGTCGAGCAACTAAAGACCATTATCGGCGAAGAGCGGCTCACGGCAATGCATTCACTAGAGGCTGTGGTGGCCGGATTTGACAGCGAGGATGTCGCCAACCCGGCGATCAATGCGATTGACGGCGACTCGGATACGATCTGGGACACTCAGTGGCAGAGCGCCACCCCGCCGTTCCCACACGAGATATGGATTGATCTGCGTATACCCGTGGAGTTGAGCGGTTTCAAGTATCTGCCGCGCCAGGACATGAGTAACGGATGGTTCACCGACTACGAGTTCTACGTAAGCGAAGACAGCAAGAATTGGGGTTCACCAGCGGCTAGAGGATCATTTGCCGCAGATGACTCGGAAAAGGTAGTGACATTCGACAAGCCGTGCAAAGGGCGGTTCATCCGGCTGGTCGCGCTGAAGGGGTACAACAACAATCCATGGGCGGCCGTCGCCGAGCTTGACGTTATCCCTGTAACCCCACAAACCCAATAGCGAAGAGTCTAGCGAGCAAGACGGAAGCCGTAGTAGAGCCAGTTCACCTGCGGGCCGAGCGTGGAGCGCTTTGCACTGCGATAATCCGGCGTGACTGGGTACCAAGCGCCGCCTCGGACTATCCTGCCGGCGCCGGTTAGCGGACCCACGGGGTCAACCCATCCGCCGGCGGGCGTCTGCGAGTAATAGTCGGCCGCATACCAGTCCGCCACCCATTCGCTCAGGTTCCCTGCCATATCTCGGCAACCGTTCGGACTGACATCGCCCGGATAGCTGCCAACCGGGGCCGTCTGAAACACGTTATACCCACCGCCGGCAGCATTGTGATCCTCAAGGTTGTTGCAGTTCTCAGTCAACCAAACGCTGTCCCATGGATACACATTCGCGGAACTACCCGTCCATCGTGCAGCTTTCTCCCACTGAGCCTCCGTGGGCAACTGACCGCCCGCCCAAGCGCAGAACGCTTCGGCCTCATGATAGGAGACACCGAGCGCTGGGTGAGAACTCGACTGTGTAAATGCGCCGGAGCCCCAGTCCTGGTCAGCATCCCAATAAGCAGGCCGAGTGCGATTCTGGTTCTGCTTCCATGTCCAACCGGCAGCCGACCAGTACGATTCATGCGAGTATCCTTCGGCGTCAATGAACTTCTGGTATTCGCCCCGAGTGACCTCGAACTTACCCACCCAGTAGCCGGAGAGTTGCACCAAGTGCTTCGGCTGCTCATCCGCCGGGGCGCCCGGATCGGAACCCATCAGGAAACTCCCGGCGGGAATGTACATCATCTCCACATTCGGTATCGCACTGTAAGCAGAATTCTTGCCCGGCAGTTGACTGGCCGACAGGACGCTGCCGTCCCAATCACCCTCGACAAACAGATAATCACCAACGGTCAATCCCGTCAACCCAGTCACGGTTATCTCTGCTTGACCATCCGATATGGTAAGCGGCGACGGCGAAGTGACCTTGCCCCAGGTCTTGATGGGGTTGGGAGGAGTAGGAAGACTTCTCAGATCTTGAACACGAATTCCATACACAGCCGACGATGGCGCGACAAAGCACACCACCATCACGGCACATATCAATCCTATCAGTAATATTCGCTTGTTCACAGTCTTCCCTTTGCGCATAGGCAGCCAATTGCCTGAAAAAACACCGATTCCACTTCGATTCTAACCCAAATATAGATATACCGCCGACAAACAGAATGAGAAATACGGTTCTGGGACAGAATACTCCATAGAATCCAATTGCATGAATCGTGCCAATGGTTTCATCAACTGGAAAATCAGGTATATCTAACAGGTGGTCGGCAATACAACGCCATGTACTTTAGCTACCCAAAGGAATCGTTGACAAAACGTTCACATTCTGGAATAATCAAGATGTAGGTGCTAATGGCACGCCGATCTCATTGCGAGGTGGTTTACATGTTCAAGATACGGATGATTCTGGCGCTGATTCCGGCATTACTGTTATTCATTGCTCCCGGCGCTTGGGCTGACGGCTCCAAGCTGGCTGCCGGGGATATCATAATGCTGAGCGTGGACGGTGAGAAAGACCTGTCTAAGCAATATCAGATTGACTCCAATGGCTGCGTGACCATATCCAACATATCTCCGGTCAGCGTGCGCGACATGTCTACGTCTGAAGCTTCAGCAGCGATCACCAAGGGGCTTCTAAATGTGATGGTCAATCCCCAGGTATCGGTCAGTTTTGTGGAGCGCGCGAAGATGCAGGTGTTTGTGGTGGGCCAGGTCAAAACCCCCGGACTGATCTCGGTCGGAGTCGGGGACAAAGTGGTTCAGGCACTGGCTCAATCGGGTTACGACGATACCGCGGACCTAGCGCACGTCAGTGTGAGGCGAGGGGACAAGGCAACCACACTTGACCTTACGCACTATCTCAGCGGACAAGACCTGGGCGTGAACATAGAACTGCAATCCGGTGATACGGTAGTGGTACCCGCACTTGACGCCAATGGAACGGTGATGATACTGGGACAAGTTGCGAGAACCGGCAAGATACCGTTGAAGCAGGGCATGACGTTTCGTGAAGCGATGGGCTTCATCGGCGGCGTGGCCATGGATGCCGATACGGACAAGATCACCATCAAGCGCGAGGGTTCCACCGATCTCATAAAGGTAGATTACACCCTGGCGATGGCGGGCGATCCTACAGCCGACCGGGCGCTGCAGCCTAGTGATACTATCTATGTGCCTCAACTCGAAACCGCGTTCTTCACCGTGATGGGCGGCGTGATGAAACCCGGCCCGTACCCGCTAAAGGGCAAAGTTACGCTCAGCGAAGCGGTGGGCATGGCAGGTGGAGCGGCGCCGGACCGAGGCGACTTGGGGAAAATCTCCATTACGCAAGCATCGGAGACGGGAAAGCCGGGCAAGATCGTCAATGTTAATCTGACCAAAGTTATAGCCAGTGCGGGCGAGGACCCCATTGTTCATCGCGGCGACCTGATTTTCGTCGCCGAGAAGAAGCGCGGGGCAAATGTTCTGCAAGTGATCCAGAGCCTCGTACCCTTCGTTTGGCTTTTTAGATAAATCCTCATCTCCATACCAGGCAAGGCGAGCCACCTGCAAAGCTCTCGCTTTGCCTGGTTGACCACTTCATCAGACACGCTCCTCTTCCACACAAGCGACAGAACGTTACCTGTTAATAATACCTGTTTTTCGCCTGATAGCCGATTATTTTATGTAAAATTCTTGACAATCCGGGTTTAGACAGATATAATTCGGGTAAGCTGGATGTAAACTATTGTGATGAGAGCGGCAGGTTGGTATGTTCTCTACACATTGGTGCGCTGGCCAGCTTGATTTGTGCAGGGGTGGGGCTAGGACAGCCCGTGGATGAAGACACTGGCCATCAGTGTGTAGTCTAACACCCTTTTTCATTTAGAAAAGAATCACCAGTGGGCCACTGGCCCTACTAGGTAGATTTACGTACAATAGGTAGCCGTATTTACGTAGGGCATACCGGCGATGCGGGCAACATGTATGCATTTCGTCTTAAGGAGGTAAGGTTGATGAACAAGCTATTCTTCGTGTTTCTGGTTGCGCTAATGGTGATTGGTTGCATAGCGGCAAATGCTGCGATATACACTTTCACACCCACCGATTCAGACCTTGGCGATCTCCCGCACGGGAATTTCTACACTTGGGGGATTCAGTGGGTGATGCCGGCCACTGAAGTAATCACCGGCGCCACACTCACATACAAAGACATTTATGATACGGAACATGACATCAAGTCCAGACTGTACACGCATCTGCTGGACAGTGTTGTAGACCCCAACGCCGCCAACAGAGCGCCAAACTACGTAAATGGGGTAGGAACCGGCGGGTACTCCTACAAGACTATCACCATCACAAAAACCGACGCTGATGGCGGTGGTGACAACTTCGCTGGACAAGGCGTGCTGTTGGGTACATTTGCGAGCCAGACAAAGCAGACGCTTGTATACAACGTAGACCCTGCTCAGTTTGCCTGGCTGACAGATGGTAACTTCGGTTTCGGAATTGACCCCGACTGTCATTACTACAACTGCGGAGTACAATTCAAGATCACCACGGCAACCGCGCCTCCTCCCGGACCCGGACCAACCGTTCCTGAGCCAATGAGCATCATGCTGGGCATCATGGGACTCGGCTCCGTGGTAGGCCTGAAGCGGTTCCGACGCTAAACTGAGCAAAAAAAACTCAGTGTTGATTTTGGTTTTCTTAGCCATCTCGGGGGGTATATTACCCGGGGTGGCTTTCAGTCCAGATGAACTGATTGTTGATGGCAGGATGCCCAAGATTAGATTGAGGGGCGCTAAAATGATTGCGAAAAGAATGATCCTGATTGTTTTTTTAGTAATTGCGACACTGCAGGTGTGCTGGGCAACTCCGGTTGGCCCGGTATATACCGGTAGTATCTCAAAGCTGACTGGAGGAGTCACCGGCGTTCCAGGAAGTAACTGGATGACGGACAACCCCAGATTATCGTGGGTGGTTACATGGACCGGCACGAGCTGGAACTATGCTTACAACTATAGCGTTGACAAACCCGGCGGTGTCAGCCATCTAATCATCGAAACTTCGCCTACCTTCACTGCACAGAATATATGGGGGTTCAGCGGATTCAGCAAGGCGACTATTGACACCTGGACTCGCACCGCGCAGGGAAATTCCAACCCCTTTATGCCCTTAAGCGGCATTTACGGCATCAAGTTTGAAAGCTTCAACCCGACCGGCCAGTACGTGTCAATTGCGTTTAACTCCGACCGCGCACCGGTATGGGGTGATTTTTATGTCAAGGACGGCAAAGTCGGCGGTGTGGATAATGCAGTCTGGAATGCCGGGTTCACCGACATTGACACCGATCCTTTGAATGATCCGGCAAACGGGTCCATTGCGTATCACATCCTCAGGCCGGACACGCACTCGCAGCCGAACCCTTCGCCCAACATACCTGAAGCTACAGCCATGGTATTGGGACCCAGTGGTCTTGCAATGATCGTGGCGTTGGAAAAGCATCGTCGCAGATATCAGCGACTCCGCGACGGCATGAGCTTGGGCTACTACATGGCAAAGCGCACTGTGGATATGATGCTGGCGTTCGCGGCGCTGCTCTTCTTTGCACCTTTGTTCGTGCTGATAATGCTGCTCGTTCGCCTTGATAGCGCAGGCCCCATTTTTTTCAAACGGATGGCTGTAGGCAAGTCCGGCAAAACATTCGGCATGCTGAAGTTCCGAACGATGATTGTTGACGCAGAGCAGATCTTGCAGGCTGATGGGGCGCTAAGAGAAGAATATTACACAAATGGCTGCAAACTGAAGGACGATCCCAGAGTCACCAGGCTCGGCAAGTTCCTTCGCAAGACCAGCCTTGACGAACTGCCGCAGTTCATCAACGTGCTCTCAGGCGATATGACCTTTGTGGGTCCGCGACCGATCGCTGAAGATGAACTAGATATGTATGGCCCCGCGGTTGAGCAGTTCAAAACAGTAACGCCAGGCATCACAGGACTTTGGCAGACTCAAGGCCGGAGCGAAGTATCGTATGACAAACGTGTGCAGTTGGATATGCTTTATATAGAGCAGCGTTCACTGGCTTTAGACATATGGGTATTGCTCTGCACATTGCCTGCAGTGTTGCTGAAACGTGGAGCGTTCTAAAGCAGGGCTGGATTCATCTTGCCGTTTTAGGAAGTGAAGTCATGAAGAAGTACTTGATGATAATCTGTTTGGTCTGCGTTGCCCTGGCAATGGCTGTGGCCGCTTATGCGACGCCGATTCCCGGCTCGATAAATGAGTTGACGAATGGCAATTTTGCTAACGGCTGGACGTCATGGGAGCATGGGTCTGGACTGGCGTTTGGAATGGCCGCACCCGGATATGGCAGGGCGGTTCATTGCAATGGGCCGGACCCCAACAATCCGAATGCGTTGCTGCTACGTCAGGTAGTAGACGAAACAAAGAATCCGCTCTGGAACTGGAGCATGAACCAGAAAGAAATAGACCTGATGGCAGACATCAGATGCGTGTGGAGCGCCGAGGGGGATATACCCCATCCATTATCCACTATCAGCTTCCGGTTTGATTGGTGGGGGCCGCAGTGGAACGGCTCAGAGATTCGACCAATGTTGCCGACGGGCGCTCCGGCGCCGGCAGAAGCATGGTCTCAGTGGGTGACTTACGGCTTCTCACCGAACGGAAATGGTATCTGGAGAACAGTCAATCCGTTCGTTCAGGATAAGCAGGTTCTCCAGTGGGACGGCAAGCCGTTCCAGCCGAGATGGTTATCAGTAGAAGTGTTGATAGACCAGAAACCCGGCGAGTTCGTGTGGGTGGACAACCTCAACCTGACAGCAAAGTGCATACCGGAGCCTATGAGTTTGGCGCTCGGTTTCATGGGTCTGGGGTCAGTGGTTGGACTCAGACGATTCGTCAAGAAATAATAGTATTCTCACGGCGGGCTAGTCTGCCGTGAACAAACATCTGCAAGGGCTGAAGTAAATACCCAGCAGGGGAGCACGCAGGAATTGGGGCAATTGTAGCCTAGGGTAAAGGAGGTGACACTATGAAAAAGTATTTAGGTATTGGGGCACTAGCTTTCGTTTTGCTCACAATGACGGTTTCCGTCTTCGCAACACCTATACCGGGTTCAATTAACGAACTGGTGAATGGTGGTTTCCAGACGGGTACATGGGGACCATGGGAGCATGGAGGCGGCCTGCACGTTGACCTGGTGCCAGGAACGAACAATCAGTATGCAGCTCGCTGCCAGAATCCTAATCTGAGTCTTCTGCTCCGTCAGGTAGTAGACGAAACAAAAAACCCTCTCTGGAACTGGAATATGAACCAGAAGATGATAGACCTGACGGCGGACATCATGTGCGACTGGCATGAAGGCACGCCTGGTCATCCCATTTCCAAGATCGGCTTCCGGTTTGACTGGTGGGGACCAGAGTGGAACGGCTCACAGGCGCCACCGACCGCACCGGCACAAGCCTATTCCGATTGGAAGTGGTTCGGCTTCTCCGAGAACGAAAATGGTATCTGGAACGCGGTCAATCCGTTCGTCCAGGATACTCAGGTTCTCAAATGGAACTACGGCACGGTAGATCAGCCAATATGGGGCACCTTCCAGCCGAGATGGCTATCAGTAGAAGTGTTGATAGACCAGAAACCCGGCGAGCGCGTTTGGGTGGACAACCTCAATCTGACAGCAAAGTGCATACCGGAGCCAATGAGTTTGGTTCTCGGTTTCATGGGTCTGGGGTCAGTGGTTGGACTCAGACGATTCGTCAAGAAATAATAGTGAACCAGACGTACATCAGTAAACTCGTGG
>JANYKG010000092.1 GCA_025358205.1 Armatimonadota bacterium | reverse complement strand
TACAGATCACCAACACCATCCGCCTTCACCTCTGATATGGACAACTGATACTGGCCTTGTTTCTCATAAACGCTAAGCCTGCCACGCGCGATCATGCGCATTCCTTCACGCAGATCGAACTGTCTGGAACGCGACGCGCTGTTCCAGATAACGCACTTTATAACCGCCGACTCGTCCTTCAGGCTGAAATAGATATGACCGGAACCATGACGAGTGAGATTGCTGATCTCGCCGCGAACCCACACATCGCGGAACAGATCCTCCGCCTCCAGTACGCCTCTGATGCACTTCGTCAGCTCGGCGACCGTCAGTATGTACGACTGGTTGCCGCTTGATGGAATTCCGGGGTCGCCCCCGCCATCTCCAATTGTCCAATCCAACTGCGCCATCGTGTGTGCTATCCCGCTTCCTATGATGGCTCAAGTATAGAGTCTCGAACAGTCAGCGTCAAGAGGATATTCCCATATCTATGGAGGAAATCGCTGGTGGCGGGTATAATATATCATCGCAGGCGCAACACCGCCTGGCGCCGGTTTCCCCGTAGTACACATATTGATGACAGGGGGCGACATAATGGCAGGAACCTCAGCAGCACTCATGAGAGGTCTCGAAATGCTCAGAGAAGGGCAGTTCGACGACAGCATTGACTTCCTTCTTCAAGCATTGGTGGAATCGCCGGCCAACACGGAGATTCATCTCTACCTCGCGTTCGCCTATGCCCGTAACGGCGAGAACGATAAAGCGGTTGAGATACTGGAACAGGCTGTCACGATAACGCCTGATGCGCCTAAGGTCCGATACAACATGGGCGTGGCATATCAGCGAGAGGGCAACCCGGACAAGGCGAAGGCGGAATACGCACGCGCACTGGAACTGGATCCCACTTATGCGGCGGCAAGCAAGGCATTGGCAACCGTGTAGGTTCGGTCTGAACAAGCAGGGTTGAAAAAGAACGGCCAGCCGACTAATGCCGACTGGCTCAGTTATCGGCGCTATTCGCCGATGTGGAGGAAAAGTAAAAAGCTTTCTACAACCCGGTTGGCGAGGAACTCATGATGTATACGAGTATGCTTGCCACCATGAACGTTACTGCGGAGTACGTGGTGATCTGCGCGAGCTTATCATCCATTCCCGGCTTGCCCCTAAACGTGGACGATGCCTTGCCACCGATAGTGCCGGTCAATCCCTCGCTCTTAGTCGTCTGCGATATGACCAGGAATATCAGCACAAGCGCGCTCAATATCTGTATGATGGAGAAGAACATTTTCAGTATCGGCAATTGATGTCACCTCATGTTTTAGACAAAAGAGTTTATCACAGAATGCCCGAGTTGTCAAGCGCTCTTGTCTGTATCCTTGGGCTTCTTCTTTTCGTCATCGTCATCGCGTGCGAGTTCCTTGGTTGATTTCTTGAACTCCTTGATTCCCTCGCCAAGCGATTTACCGAGTTCAGGCAACCTTTTCGCGCCGAACAGCAGCATTACAATCACCAGAATGCCTAGAATCTCCTGCCAGCCTAAGTTCATGGATCATCTCACTCCTTTTCTTTTTCTGATTCATTTTCCGGCTCATCATCAGAGCCAAGATTCTCGATTGATGATGAGAAATCCTTTGCGGCCTTCCGCAGCTCACGCATGGCGCTACCCAGCGTCCGCCCGATCTCAGGCAGTTTCTTTGGCCCGAAAACCAGCAGGGCGAGGAGCATTATAACAGCAATTTCCTGGAAGCCAAGTGAACCCATTTCAGTGTTGTCCCATGTCCGCATTATATACGAAAAACGTATATAATGCTCTGAAGGCCCTGCATTACTATGCAGGCCAGGTATGTCCTACAAGCGAACTACTTCAACCTCGTTCGCCAGATTGTTAATATCGGCACGGCTGCAGAACCCCGCGCCAAATGAGGTGGCATTGGCCGCCCCTGCCGCCGTTGCCAGCTTCAACGCGTCTGAGTTCGATCCGCCGGTCTCCATTGTATATACGAACGCAGCGACGAAAGCGTCACCAGAACCCACCGCGCTTACAAATTTTATTTCCGGCGGCTTTGCATGAAGCGCGCCTTCGTCAGTGGTCAACAAAGCTCCGTCTCTTCCCAGCGTCGTTGCCACAACTTTCACGCCGGACTCATGGATTCTCCTGGCCACATCAGCAATCTCTTCCAGTGTGTCCAGTTGCCTGCCCGCCACCGCCGAAAGCTCATGAACATTCGGCTTTACCATGAACGGCACAGCCTTCAATCCCTCGATCAACGACGATCCGCTTGTGTCCAGCACAGCCCGAACGCCATAGTGTGATGCAATCTCTATCAGTTCCCGGTACGTGCAGTCTGGAACTCCGGGGGGCGCGCTGCCGGCCAGAACCACGAACTCCATGTCGCGGACAAGGTTCTCATACTTCAACTTCAGCAGATCCAGCTCCTGAGCCGTAATCTCCGGGCCAACCTCGTTAAGCTCGGTCTGAGTCTTACTCACCGGATCCAGCACTGCTATGCAGACCCTTGACTCGCCTGCGCTACGAACAAATTCGTGCGGGATCCCCTCAGCGCGAAGACCTTCCAGTATATAGTCCCCGTTATGACCGCCGGCGAACCCGGTTGCCATGGCCTGACCGCCCAGTTCCCGGTATACCCTGGCGACGTTGATCCCCTTCCCGCCCGGAACGATACGCCATTCCGTGGGTCGGTGAACCCTGTCTATCGCGAAGTTCTCAACGGTATACGTTTTATCTACTGCCGCGTTCAGCGTCACTGTGAGAATCAAGGGATGAACTCCTCAGCCTGCATGACAATGCAGGGCCTTCTGAGCATTATTCATGTTTTTCGTGAGTAATGCGAACCAGAAAACGCGAAAAACTCAGAGATGGTGCATTGACAAGGCATAGCCCGTCTGGTATACTAACCTCGTTGTGCCGGAGTGGCGGAATGGCAGACGCGCATGGTTCAGGACCATGTACCCGCAAGGGTGTGCGAGTTCAACTCTCGCCTTCGGCACCAATACTGAACATGGAGGCGCAGGCTTAACGGTCTGCGCCGTTTTCATGAACGGCCTATTGTAGCCCCAATCCACCCCCAAAGTCAAGACAGATTCCCAGTCATCAGATGAGAATATCGGAAAACAATCGGGTTGGTGGCCGGGGCAGACAGCAACCGCCATTTGACATCTGCGCCGGATTGTGGCATTCTCTTAGTCATACACTGAGACGTTGATATACCGCCAAAGGAGACCTTGCTGATATGTATTTCAACCGAATGCAAGTCGCACCATATGGAATAATCGCCCAGGATTTCCGCGAACTGGACGCGGCAGAGACTCTGCGCACCACCTGGGCCAACGAGCGCCTGATACTCATGCAGTCCGTGCAGGGCCACGCGCATGAAGGCCACCGAGTCTTCTCCGGCAGACGCTACCCGAACACAACCATGGACGATATATCCCGCGCGCTCAGAATAGACCCGGTTATCGTCCGTGCAGATCGTCAAAAACTGATTGACGAAATCACCGCATACGCCGACCGAGTGATGGCAGGCGACGATTCGTGTCAGCTCGCCAACGAGAACGGAGAGCCTCTGCTCGGCAGCAGCATGTTCCACAACATAGACGTGTGCGGCAGAGACGTGCTGAAGGGGCTTTGTCTGGGCGGACTGAGGGATGATGCGAAGGTGCGGTTCGAGATGGAGGCGCGGTACGGCATCACCATCGGCGGCGGCAAGTGCTACCTGGTGAACACCAAGGTGATGGAAGAGATGGGGCTAAACGGCGACATCCTGGCCCACAGCGCACACGAAGACATGCTGGATTACTACCGCAGCAAAGGGCTGATTGTCGGCGAGACAGGGCCGGATATGGGCGATTTGGAGTATATGTACATCCGCTATCGGCGCGGACACGGCGCGTCTGACGACACGGCGATCATTGCGGCGGGTCTTGTGTACGGGTTCGGTGTGGCGGTCGGGGTCTTCCTGGCGGATGCGATTGACACGCTGGAAAAGCATGTCCTCTGCTTTTCGGACCAGGACAACGCTCTAGCGAGAAAGATCATGGACAAATGCCCTGACCTGGGGATATCAGACGGAGACCTAAGGCATATAGCCTACCTGTGCGCGACACCTGATGAGGCCTCGATCCAGGTGCCGGACTCGTCACTCCGACTTCTTATGGACATTGATAGGGAGAGTGACTGCACGGCGGTGGAAAGCCATTTGCTCTTTGTGCAGCAGAAGAAGTATCCGAATATGCAAATCGGCCACGAAGGAACCGGGAACGTGGATTTGTACGAATATGTGCGGGACCGTGTTGACAAATCGCCGGGGGCAAGGTAGGCGGTTGGTGGGGTGTGGAGTGCGAACGCGAAACGGAGTGGAGCTTTCGCTTTGGCTTCATCTTAACTACACCCAATCCACAGCGGCAGCTCCGTCTTACGACTACGCGACCGCACTCCACTGCAGAAGCCGGCTGGCTGGCTGGCTGGCAGCCAGCACTACTCCGCCCCGCAAACTCCGCAAATCTCACACGCACCGACCGCGCACTGGGGAACGGCAAGGCCGGACAAGGCGTTCTCATACTCGCGTCGGAGATACTGCTTGCTGATGCCGAGGTCGAGGCGATCCCACGGGAAAACCTCATCCGCGGGGCGTTCGCGATGGGCGTAGGACCTCAGGTCAACGCCTGCCTGTCGGAAAGCAGCCTTCCAGCTCACGCCCTCCACGTAGGCGATCAGCGCATCGGCCACGCGCCGGTCTCCCCGCGCCAGCACGCCCTGCACCACCGCCTCGCGCGCGCTCTCGCCTTTCACGTCCACGCGCTTCATGCCCTTGCACGCACTCTTCACTTTCGCAATCTTCGCCGCGAGACTGACCTCCGAACCCATGCCCGCCCACTGAAACGGCGTCCACGGCTTCGGCACGAAACAACTGACCGAAACCCCCACCATGTGCCAGTCATGCAGTTCGACAATCCGTTTCACGAGGCCGCCGATGCCGTCAATGTCCTCGTCGGTCTCCGTCGGCAGCCCAACCATGAAGTAGAGCTTCAGCCGCTTGAACCCGCCAGACCATGCGATCTCAGCGGCCTCCATGATCGAATCGTCAGAAATGTCCTTGCCGATCACAGTCCTCAGGCGGTCGGACCCAGCCTCGGGCGCGATGGTCAGACTGCTGTGTCTGCCTCGCCTGAGCGCATCCACGATATCGGGGGTAAGCGTGTCCGCCCTGGTGGAGGAGATGGAGAACTTGCACCCCTGGTCGGCCAGCGCCTGGGAAACGGCCAGGGAAGATTCATGATCGAAGACCGACGCACTGAGCAGTCCCACCTTGGTATCAACGCCCTTCTCCGAACACTGATCGCGAACGGCGTTAATGCTCGCCAGAATGGTTTCCGCGCGCCTCACTCTCGGCGGCAGGTAGATATGACCCGCCGCACAGAACCGGCACTTCCGCCCGCAGCCGCGCGCAACCTCCGCCAACACCATGTTCGAGAACTCGGTATCAGCCGTCAGCAGTGCGGAGACACCGGAGTGAGCATCCAGATCGCCGACAGTGACGCGGCGAATCTTTGCCGACACGCCGTCTTCGTAAAGGCTGGGAACGTAGAAGCCTTCAACCTGAGCCAGACTCGCCAGCAACTTGACTCTATCACCTGAAACTTGGGAATGCAGTACCGGGATCAGATTCGGCAAAAGCGCCTCCGCATCGCCGATTCCAAAAGCGTCAACGAACTCTGCAAGCGGCTCAGGGTTGAACGTCGCGGTCGGCCCACCGGCGATTACCAGCGGCTGTCTCTCGTCTCGCTCCGCCGACCGAAGATTCATGCCGGCCAAAGCAAGGATCCGCAGAACGTTCGGATAGTCCATCTCATACGAAACCGAAAGCGCAAGAACGTCAAACTCGGCAACCGGCGTCTGAGATTCCATGGTGATAAGCCGATTCGCCTTGCCGGTCGGTTCCAGCGAATCCGGCAGAAAGACTCTTTCGCACACCACATCGGGGTTCTCGTTAAGCAAGCGGTAGATGATCTGAAAGCCGAGGTTCGACATGCCGACGTAGTAGGTGTTCGGGAACGCAAGCGCAATCCTTAGCTTACCGGCATCCGGCTTGTACACGGCGCCGATTTCGTTGGCGAGTCGTTCCTTTATGCTGCGCGCATTGTGTCTTGGGGTCATAACGCCACCGGTGGTCCGCATTATTCACCAACAGAGTAAAAATGCTCAGAAACCTTGGATTCTCCGTTCTTCGGATAGTCCGAGCCAGATGTTAAAATGAGCAAACCGCGCTGGCGCACGGCTTGCTCACTACTACGATTGTTGAGGCCTGTTTATCTGCGGCGAAGGAAAGCGGGGATGTCCAACTCCTCTGCCACGCGGGACGCGGGAACGCGCTCGCGGGACGGCATTCTGTCCGATGCGACCGGGCGGATTCCATCGAATCCGGTGGCGATCACGGTGACCTGAACCATACCCTCGTACCGCTCGTTGATGACGGTTCCGAAGATGATGTTTGCTTCGCGCTCGTCAGTCGTCTTGAAGATAACGTCGGCGGCTTCATATACCTCAGCAAGTGTGAGATCCTTGCCACCGGTGACGTTGAAGAGGATTCCTCTTGCGCCTTCGATGTTGGTCTCAAGAAGCGGGCTGGAAACGGCGGCCTGCGCTGCTTCCACTGCTCTGTGCTCGCCGGTGGAGCAGCCGATGCCCATAAGGGCTGAACCGGCCTGAGCCATAATCGTCTTGACGTCGGCAAAGTCCACGTTGATCATACCGGGGACGATGATGATATCGGAGATACCCTGAACGCCCTGACGCAGGATGTCGTCAGCAGTGCGGAATGCTTCGAGAAGAGTGCTCTTCTTCTCTGTAATGGTGAGAAGTCTGTCGTTGGGGATGGTTATGATGGTATCAACCTTCTCCCGGAGAGCCTCCACGCCTTCTTCAGCGCCGCGAGTTCTTCGCGGACCTTCGAAGCTGAACGGCTTTGTTACTACACCCACTGTCAGCGCGCCCAAATCCCTCGCGATCTCTGCCACGATAGGCGCTGCGCCTGTGCCTGTGCCTCCGCCCATTCCGGCGGTGATGAACACCATGTCGGCGCCTTCGAGCGCTCTCTTGATTTCCTGCTTGCTTTCTTCTGCTGCCTGACGTCCAACTTCCGGATCGCCACCAGCACCCAAGCCTCTGGTCAGTCCTTCGCCGAGCTGCAAGCGCTCCTCAGCGGTACACATGTCCAAGACCTGGAGATCGGTGTTCATCGCCATGAACTGTACGCCTGAAACGCCGCACTCGATCATGCGATTGACCGCATTGGTCCCACCGCCGCCAATCCCGACTACCTTGATTACCGCACCTGAATTACCATCCTGTGTCATTACAGCGTGCCCCCCTTTGGTGATAAAATATCTTAACGGAAATCGAAAACTTTGGCAATCATTTGCCGCAAACTTTTTACAATATTTACCAATGGATTTGCGCCCTGTGTGTCGTCCAAGCGTCTTTCATCCATCCGGCTACAGTATAGCACAAGTCCCACTGCCGTTGCGCAAGACGGATTTTCCAGCACTTCCTTAGGTCCGTCTACTCCTGTCGGCAGTCCAAGCCTGCATCTCATTCCCAGCGCCTCCATCGCCAGTTCCTCGAAACCTCTGACTCGCGAGCCTCCGCCGGTGAAAACTACACCCGCCGGAAGCCGATCTTCACATCCGGCCTTCTGGATTTCATCGGCCACGAGATGGCATACTTCCACCATCCGCGCCTCGACGATCTCCGCCAGAACTTTTGCCGGCAACTCCCTCGGCTTGTCACCCTCCATGCCGTGTACGGTGAACTTGGCTTGAGGGTCAGAGACGTACTCGCATTTTATGCGCTCGGCATCGGCCAGCGTTGTGCGCAACCCGACCGCGATGTCTCTGGTCAGATGGTTGCCGCCCACCGGAATCACACTGGAATAGTACACCTCGCCGTCAAAGTAGATCGCCACGTCGCATGAGCCGCCGCCTATGTCCACAAGACATGCGCCGAGATCTTTTTCCGTCTCGCTTAGCACGCACTCGCCTGTCGCTATCGGCTCCACAACGGTCGCGTCGGTTGCCCAGCCAGCTTCGTGGACGCATTTTACCACATTCCGAACAAAACTGGAAAGCCCTGTTACGATATGAGTTTCGACTTCCAATCTGCTGCCGTGCATGCCAACCGGAGTGCGTATACCGGACTGCCCATCAATCGAGTAAGCCCTGGGTATTACGTGGATGATTTCTCTCTCAGGCGGCAGAACAATCACCCTTGCAGACTCAAGAAGCCGTTCGACATCTTTCTCGGATATCTCGTGATCCTGATGCGTAATGGCCGCCGCGTTCTTGCTGTTCAGGCAGGCTATGTGCTCACCGGTGACGCCTACAACAACCGAATGCACTTCTTGACCAGCCATCTTCTCAGCGGACTCGATGGCGCTGCGGACAGCCGAGGTCGTATCCTCGATATCCACCACCACACCCTTTTTCAGCCCGGTACACGGACTGATGCCGACGCCCACAATCTTCGGGACGCCGTTTGATCCGGCATCCGCGATCAGTGCGCAGACCTTCGTGGTACCCACGTCAAGCGCTGTGATCAGATGTTGATTGCGCGCCAAAGCATCCCCTATCAGGACTCCTTCTTACGCAGAGCCAATTTGGTTAGCCAGTACCGCCTGATGAGCGAAAGGTTGAGGAACACGCGGCCTCCGATGAGAACCACCGCAGCAAGGAACAACTCCACGCCGATCTGCTCACCGATATACGCGAGCAAAACGGCAAGGAGGGTATTCGCTATGAAACCCGAGACGAAAATATCAGCCTTGAACTTCTCTTCCAGACCGGCGCGCACTCCGCCCAGTACGGCGTCCAGCCCCGCAAGCGTGGCCAGCGAAAGATAGCTTGCAAAACCGGGCGGCACGGTCACATTAGCCATGTAGATAATGGCAAAACCCACCAGCATTCCGAATAGCGGTACCCAGAACATCATCTCGGCGACCCTCCAGACTCTGCGGCGCGGGCATATTTCAACGAGGTTACGCCGGTGTACGCCGGGACGACCAGATCGCTCCCCGTCCTCACTTTGACCATACTTTTTGTCAACCCGTCAATAAACCGAAACTGTGATATCAGGCCATTCTGCATCTCAAGCGCGGTCTTCATGACGTTCGGCGGACCGACGGCGGTTATGGTAAACGGAGATGTCATGCGCACACCGTTGACCTTAATGGTCGCAGCGTCGCACAAAATGGGGGTGATGGCGACTACACGCTGGTCACTGTCCTGGTCGCTTATAGATATCGCTTCGGCGCCGTTTGCCCGCAGCACGTTTACAAACGCGCCAAGGTCCACGTCGTGTATGATATATTCCTGTTTAATTTCCGGATCGGCATCAACCGGTATCTGCTTTGCCGAATCGCGCAACACAACTTCCACTCCATCGCCGACTGCCGGGACAAGGCCCGCGAAGAGTTTCGCCTTCTGGAGTTCATCCTTCAGCACTTGAGACTGGGACCCACCCTGCCCCATCACCTTTTCGTATTTGTCCACTTTGCCACGCAGATCAGTAATCTCCCCTTGAAGGCGTTTATTCCTGTCCTTCTCATCGAGGATCAACTGGGTCAGGCCAGAAACCCGGGTAGTGGGTATCCCGGACGCAAGCTTCACAGTCTGCTGGGTCTTCAGCGCTGCAGCCAGCAGCATGCCCAGCACCACGCTGAGCAGCGTAACGGATAGCATCCAATTGTTTCGATTCGATTCAAACGGCATGTTCATGTGCAGATCAAACCTCAAAAAAGCCAAGAAGAGGATAATACAACCGAGAAAGATGGGTTCCGGGACTTATTGGTCCCTGAGTTTGAATGCCGGTTCGCGAGGACATGTAACGTCTATGTAGAGTCCTCGCTGCCTGAATTCAGACACTTGTTCAACGACTCTCTTCGCAACGTCCAGTTTCTCCGCAAGTTGGTCCGACTGTCCAATCTTCACCTGATATCTATCCTGAACATTTAAGCACAAATAACCGGTGGGGTCAATGGTTATTTTGACTGTTCCAAAAACTTTTCTGGACTCAGCCATGAGCAGACAATTCCGCGCCGAAACAAACGCCGGTGCGGTCAGTGATTTGCCGGGAATAACGCGCCCTGGAATCCGGCAAACGATCATCGAAAGGTTCGGATCAGCGGTCTTGACCAGCCTGTACGGCAAGCCGCCAGGGTCCACTTCGTAGAGCGCCGTGCCGGTGTTCAGCACAAAGTGAGGCTTGCGCTCGATAACCTGGACTAGCAGGGTTGTCGGCAGTTTCCTGCGCAGATGGGCAGTGGCGACAATCGGGTTCTGCTTCAGCGCAGCGGCAACCTCTTCTTCCTTAATCAGAAATACGTTACCGCCCATGACAAAGTTCACCCGCTGTAATACCTCTTTTGCGGGAACCAGCGTGTTGCCGGTCACCAACACCTTACGAATGGCGAACGTGGGTGAGCTGAACAGCGTGATGATGAGCAACGCCAACACCATGAGCGACAACATGATAAGCAGCAGTCGCTTCACGTTGACGGAGTAGCGCTTCCTGCGTCTCAGGCGTTGGCTCCTTGTGCTATTCTTCTGCCGTGCCACGCGTGTCACCTTTCCAGCGCAAGACTGATCAGTCTATCAAGCAGAACGGGGAACTCAATGCCCGCGGCCTGTGCCGATCTTGGAAGCAAACTGGTTGGGGTCATGCCGGGGATGGTGTTGACCTCCAGGATGAATATGTCTTCTCCTCGGACAATCATGTCTGTGCGAGACATTCCACGGCAGCCGAGCGCCTTGTGACAGGCAACGGCGATCTCCTGCGCCTTCCGGTAGGAACCCTCAGGAAGACGCGCAGGCACGATCTCATCCGTCGCGCCCGGCGTGTATTTCGCATGATAGTCGTAGAATCCACCTTCCGGCACGATCTCTACAATCGGCAATGCTTCCAGTTCGCGGTTGCCTAGAACCGGAACAGTGATCTCCACGCCGGATATAAACGCCTCAAGCAAAACATCGTCGTCGTAAGTCAGCGCTACTTGGATATTCTCAACCAGATCCTCAGGCCGCTTGACTATACTTAGCCCGATGGTTGAACCCAGCCGGTTCGGTTTCACCACTACCGGATAGCCCAACTCCGAGTTCACTCGCTCGGCCACGGCAGCCAGGTCATCACCTTTGCCGACTTCTACTCCACCCGGTATTGGCAGACCGGCGTAATCAAGCGTCCGCCGTGTCATGATTTTGTCTATCGCCAACGCACTCGCCAACACCCCGGAGCCAACGTATGGTATCTCCAGCAACTCCAGGAGTCCCTGCACTGTCCCGTCCTCGCCAAAGCGACCGTGCAGAGCGATGAACGCCACGTCCGGCTTGGGGCATGCTTCGGAAGATGAGCAGATGGCGTCAAGAGGAAGCATTCCTTCCGACGCAATAGCTCCCGAGTCGCCAAAGACCGCAGTGTCCACTGCGAATGCGGTGTACTTGTCGGCATCTAGCGATTTCAGAATCATGCTACCGGTTGACAACGAGACGTCGCGCTCGGCGGATCGTCCGCCCATCAGCACCGCTACTTTGATTTTACTCGTGCTACCATTCCCCAACTATCTGTACCTCCGGGTCGAGAATCACACCGCAATGCTCCTGTATTAGTTTGACTAGCTTTTCCATCAATTCTTTGACATCTGCCGCTGTGGCTGTTCCGGTATTCTCAATAAAGTTGGCATGTTTACTCGAAACCCTTGCGCCGCCGATCTGCATACCCTTCGCCCCAACGGACTCTATCAACTGCGCGGCGTGACCGTCCATGGGATTTTTGAAGACCGAGCCGCATGTGCCCACACCCGGCGGCTGTGTTTCTTTGCGCCGCTGCACGCGAGACTCCACCACCAGGTTGATCATTTCCGGGTCGGCCTTCTTGAGTTCAAACTGCACATCGGCAACGATAATCCCAAGATCGCGCACTTTGCTCTCGCGATAACCCATGCCAAGCTCGTCTTTCGTGAGAGTAACCAGTGTACCGCATTGGTCCACCGCCGAAATAGAGACCAGCGTATCGCTGATGTACCCATGCCGCGTACCGGCGTTCATGTACACCGCGCCGCCCACCGTGCCGGGAACACCGGCCAAACCCTCGAGTCCCGCTAGTCCGCGTCCGATGGTTTCACGCAGCAATCGGCTGATCTTCAATGCCGCACCTGCCGTTACTTCTTCGCCGCGAACGTGGACCCTGCCAAACCCTGTGCCCAACTGCACCACCGCGCCGCGAATCCCTTTGTCCGCCACCAGCAGGTTAGTTCCGTCACCAACCACGAACAATGGAACGGAATACTCCGCCAATCCCTTAATCAGCAACTGCAAGTCCGTAACATCTTTCGGCACGGCGTACAGGTCAGCCGGACCGCCTATCTTGTAGGAAGTGTGCGCCGACATAGGCTCGGCAAACAATAGTTTGCCCTTGAACCCTGGCATGGATTGTATCAACGCTTCAGCGTCTTTCACGTTCGTTTCTCAACTCTCAGATTCTCCAGATAGGTGCGGGCAAAACTGCTGATATCGCCCGCTCCCATAAAGACCACCAGGTCCCCCGCCCGAACGATTCCGGATAAGGTTGCGACAATGTCGTTCTTATCAGGAACGAACAGCGCTTTTTTTGGACAGGATAAATTCACCATGTCTGAAATCATGCTAGCGCTGACTCCCGGCACCGGCTTCTCCCTGGCGGCGTAGATTTCCATCAATACAAGAACGTCAGCGTCCACCAATGCGTCGGCAAAATCAGAGGCCAGCGATAGCGTGCGGCTGTATAGGTGAGGCTGGAACACGGCCACCACTCGTCTCCCCCATGAGCGTGCGGCCTGCAGTGTGGCGCGCACTTCCGTCGGATGATGCGCATAGTCGTCCACAACCGTGATTCCACCCGCATCGCCCAGTACATCGAACCTGCGACCCGCACCGCTGAATACTGCCAAGGCCTCTCTCATGCAATCCGCGTCCACACCAAGTTCTGAGCCAACCACAATGGCGGCGAGTGCATTCAATACGTTGTGCTGACCCGGAACCAACAGCTTGAACTCACCAAGATCGCGACTGCCAACCATCACCCTGAACGTCGGCTCTGGGACGCCGCAGTCCACATCCACCGCCCTGTAATCCGCGCTGGCCGATATGCCGTAAGTCACAACCCTTTCGCGCACATCGGATGCCATGCGCATCACATGCGGATCATCGGCACAAAGAACGGCTGTCCCGCCCGGACGAATCTGAGACAAGAACCTTCGGAACCCGTTCAGCACGTCGTCCATAGTCGGATAATAATCGTGGTGATCGTGCTCAATGTTTGTGACCACGGCCATCCACGGGTGTAGCTCGAAAAACGATCCATAAGCTTCGCAGGCCTCAGCCACCAGCAGATCACTGGCCCCAAGCTTCGCATTTCCGCCTATGATCTCCACATCTCCGCCTATCAGCGCAGTGGGATCAAGCCCTGCGGTTTCGAGTACCGCAGTAGTCATTGACGATGTTGTGGTCTTTCCGTGCGTACCTGTGATGGCAATGGATCGCTTCATAGAGACCAATATTCCAAGCGCCTCGGCTCGGGTTAGTATAGGAATACCTGACGAAACTGCAGCTTTTAACTCAGAGTTACCGTCGGGAATGGCCGCGGATTTGATCAGCATGCCCACCTCGCCGATATGCGAAGGGTCGTGTCCATGTTCCACCTGCAAGCCTACTGCGCGAAGTCTGTTCGCCGTCTCGCCCGGCATCATATCACAACCTGAGACGTTAAAACCCATCTGCGACATAACCAACGCGAGGCCGCTCATGCCAACCCCGCCTATCCCCATCATGTGTATCTCTGAGTTTTTCGGAAACTCGTGTCTGCTCATCAACATACCATTCTTGAAATTGTCATTATGAACCGGCCAAATCCACGGCCAGTCGTGCTATCTCGAAGGCTGCGCGCGGCTTTCCCATCTTCTTGCTGGCCGCCGACATCTCTTTCAGTCGCGCCGGCGACGAAACCATGCTCTGCACGATTTCGACTAAAATCTCCGCATTCAGGCCGGACTCAACCACGGCCAACGCTCCTCCGCCCCTTGCCACCGACTCCGCGTTAAACCGCTGATGATCGGCGTGAGCGAACGGGTAAGGAACCAGCAGAGCGGGCAACCCAACAGCCGTCGTCTCTGCGATAGTTGACGATCCGCTGCGGCACATCGCGAAATCAGCCGCTGCATAGGCGCTGCGCATGTCGTCAAGGTAGGCTCGAACGCTGTAACCCTCTATCGCCAATTCATCTGCGCGGCGTTGGGCTTCCTCAATATTCTTCGGCCCGGCCTGGTGTAATACCTGCACAGGAATTCGTGCAAGCGCGGGCATTGCATCGGCCACCACTTCATTCAGCCTTCGCGCGCCCTGACTGCCGCCCAATACCAGCAGCGTGAAGACGTTCGGCTTCAGACCGTATGACTTTCGAGCATCCTCTCTGCTCGGCAGTTCCAGCAATTCAGATCGGATCGGCGCGCCGGTCACGACGGTCTTGCTGGACGGAAATCTCGGCGCAGCATCCTCGAACGCCAAGCAAATCTTCGTGACATAACGACTCAACCAACGGCTGGTGCGACCTGGGATAACGTCCTGTTCCAGTATGATCGTCTTCCCGCGGCGGAGCGACTGGGCCATTACCACTGCGGCAGAGGCATATCCACCTGTGCCTATTACAACGTCCGGACGAAAGTGCGCGAGCATCCCGTACGCTTCGGCGAACCCTCGGGCCAACGCAGCGGCTGTCAATATGGAATCCGGCGAAACCAGCTTCTGGAGTTTTCTGCTCTTTATGCCGAAGAACTTGAGACCGGCTTCGGCAGCGAGACGTTCCTCAAGACTGTTCTTGCCGCCGATGTAGAGCAACTCACAGTCCGGGTACTCTGCCTTAAGCGCCCCGGCAACCGCTATCGCAGGATATGCGTGTCCGCCGGTGCCGCCGCCGGTAAGCGCTACCTTCATCGTCGTGTCCCCACTGGCACAGGATATCGTGACACCCCCAGCAGCACCCCTACGCAGAACAGGTTCAGTATCAGCGAACTCCCGCCGTAGCTGATGAACGGCAATGGCACTCCGGTCGCCGGGACGGAAGACGTCACCACCAGCATGTTTAGAAGCGCCTGTCCGCTGATTAGGGAGCTTATGCCGACCGCCAGCAATCGCCCAAAGGTATCCTTGGTGGCATGCGCAACCATCAGTCCCTTCACACCAAAAGCAAGAAACAAGCCGGACACCAACAGAGTGCCCCACAAACCGGTTTCCTCGCCCCAAACCGCAAATATGAAGTCAGTGTGCTGCGCCGGTAGATAGAACAGCTTTTCTCTGCCTTCGCAAAGGCCCACGCCAAGCGGCCCCCCTGAACCGAGTCCGATGAGCGAACGACACACCTGATAGCCTTCACCAAAGTAATGCTTGAATGGATTGAGAAACGAAATCACACGGTCAAGCCGATATGGGGACGTAGCTATGAGTAACCCCCCAAACAGCAATCCCACAGCCCCGATGCTGAGCATATGCTTTGTGCGGGCACCCGACATGTAGATCATTACCATCACGGTCATCGTAATGATGATGGTTGTGCCCATATCCGGCTCCATCATGATAAGACCCATGATTGGGACCAAGGGAACCAGCACCCAGAAGAAACCCTTCTTAAAATCCCTGATCTCTTTCCCGGCGCTCGTAAGATATGCGGCCATGTACAGAATCAGCCCTATCTTCGCCAGTTCCGAAGGCTGGAATCTCCCTAATACGGGAAACTTGATCCATCTGGTCGCTCCATCTACGTTGACGCCAAGACCCGGAACGAACACAAGGCCCAGTCCGACTATGGAAGCCACAAGGAACCAGTTGGCGAGAGACTTGGTCTTCCAGTAGCGTATGTTCATACCGCCGAACAACGCCGCTAGACCCAAGGCGGCAAACATCCCCTGTCGCTTCACAAAGTAGTAACTATCGCCAAGTTTTACTCCGGCGCGCGCATAGCTGGCATCATAGACCATGAACACGCCTATTACCAGCAGCGCCACCGTCAACACGAATAATACGAAGTCGGGGGACCTCTTGGAACTCATTGTCGTGATCCGTATCTCTCCGCCAATACCCTGGCGGCGTCTCTGAAAGCCTGCCCTCGCTCCTCAAAACTTGTGAACATGTCGAAGCTGGAGCAACCTGGAGACAGCATAATCGTGTCGCCGGGTTTCGCGTGCCTCCATGCCATTTCCACTGCCTCTTCCATAGAAAGGGCATGACTATACTTTGCGAAACCGGCCTTGTCTGCGGATTGCGCTATCGCCGGTCCGGAATCGCCCATCAACACCACATGTTTCACATACTTCGCAAATGCAGGACCGAGCGCTGTGTAATCGTCGCCCTTGTCTTTCCCGCCGACTATCACGATCAACGGAGTGCCAATTGCCTCTAGCGACCGAATTGCCGCAATTGTGTTCGTACACATCGAGTTGTTCAGAAATTCAATGCCATTGATCTCAGCTACAGGCTCCAGCCTGTGCGGAAGCGCCTGGAATGTTTCCACTGCCTGCTGGGCTTTCTCCACGGTTCCGCCGAACGCGTGAACCGCCGCAGTCGAGGCCAGCACGTTTTCCTGATTGTGCATACCCTTCAAGCGCATCTTCGTCGTGTCGCACACAAACCGTTCACCAGCGGGAGTTCTTGCCCACACCTGGCTCCCCCGCGCAAAAGTGCCAAGCTCCACCTCACGATTCCTGCTGAATAACCAGAGTTTACTCTTGATAGACGATGCCAACTCCATCAGCCTGGGATCATCCGCATTCAGAATAGCTACGTCGTCGGCATCCTGATTCTCAAACATCCGCATCTTCGCGGCGATGTACTCATCCATGTTCTTATAACGATCCAGATGATCTGTCGAAATGTTGAGAAGCATACCGATCTTGGGCTTGAAGGTTCTAATCCACTCAAGCTGGAAGGAGCTGATCTCCCCTACTATCACATCGCCTGGCGATGACCGGAATGCCGCTCGGCTGAGAGGCAGACGTATCTCGCCCGCCAGAATGTTGCCAGCCAGATAAGCCTGTTGGCCTTCCGTGATGAACATATGAGCAAGCAGTGCGCTGGTGGTACTCTTCCCATTAGTTCCTGTGATGCCGATCATAGGCGCCGGAGAAACCCGGTAGGCCAGCTCAATCTCCGACACGACCGGAACGCCTTTATCAATAGCGGCAAGAATCCCAGGGCATGTTTTTGGAACGCCCGGACTCACCACCACAAGATCAGCCTTGCCTATACCCTCGTAAGCCTGATCGCCCATTCTGGCGTCCAACCCCATTTTGTTCACTATGGTCAATACATCCCCAAGCTGCCAGGCATCCTTGTTGTCGTGCATCGTCACCTTTGCACCCAGGCACACCAGTATATCCGCCGCAGCCAAACCGGACCGCGCGATGCCGATGATGTGAACCTTCTTG
This sequence comes from Armatimonadota bacterium, assembly GCA_025358205.1. Classification (GTDB taxonomy): domain Bacteria; phylum Armatimonadota; class UBA5829; order DTJY01; family DTJY01; genus JANYKG01. The sequence continues at coordinate 5,515 of JANYKG010000092.1, read as the reverse complement.
CCTGCAAATTCCTCATACGGGTTCATTTCCATATCTCAAACACCCCCACTCCGGTCAGTACAATCAAACATATCAAGGCTTGTGCAATCCAGAATCTCACCACAATCTTCTGCTCAGCCCATCCCGACAGCTCAAAGTGATGATGAATCGGAGTCATCTTAAACGGTCGCTTGCCGGTCGTCTTAAACAATATTACCTGTATCACCACGGAGAGCGCCTCGATGATAAACAGTAGCGCCATCACCAGATACAACGCCTCCACCCTGGCCGCCACCGCGATACCCACTGTAACCGCGCCCAAAGCCAGTGAGCCGGTATCGCCCATGAAAACCTTCGCTGGGTTGCAGTTGTACCAGAGAAACCCCAGGCACCCCCCGGCCACAGCGAACGCCAGCACAGACAAGCCGCCGCACGCCGCAGGGAGCACAATTGCGCCCAACCCCATTGCGAGGATTGCCGTCGTCCCGCCCACCAGTCCGTCCAAGCCGTCCGCCAGGTTGAACGCGTTCGACATGTAGACAATCATCAACACTTCGAACGGAAAGTAGAACCAGCCCAGATTGAGAACCGCCCCGTGCCACAACCCCACAACATTAGGAGCCGAGGGACGGGTCGAGTGTACCCATGCCACAAACGCGATCGCAAATATGAACTGCATGAGTAGCTTCTGCCTTGCCTTCAACCCTAGCGACTTGCCTCGTGACGCAATAAGAAAGTCGTCCGCAAATCCCAGCAGTGCGTGCGACAGCCCAAGGATTACTACCGCCGTCACCTTCGGATCACGCACCCAGAAGGCGGCCGCTCCGGCCACCGCGCCCAGCAGGATTATCAACCCGCCCATGGTGGGCGTGCCCTGCTTTTGTTGACGATGTCGTTCCGGTACATCTTCACTCACGGTCTGGCGAAACTTCAGCTTTGTGAGAAGCTCGATGCACTTTGGACCCACAACCATGGAGACCAAAGCGGCGATGACGCACGCCCAAACGCTGTTTGTCATGGCAGAGCTATTCATCGGTCAACGCCCTCACTATCTCTTCCATTCTCATCGCTCTTGACCCTTTTACCAGAACCAGATCGCCGGGCGCAACAAGTCCTTTCAGCGCCGCCGCAGCTTCTGCACTATTCGCGTACAAACTCACCGAGCTTTCCGGCATTCCTCCGACCACCGCACCGGCTGCTATATCAGCGGAAAAGACACCCACGGTAATCAGCAAGTCCACGCTGTCCGCCGCAGATCGCCCCACCTCACTATGTGACCTTGCGGAATACTCGCCCAACTCCAACATGTCGCCTAGTACTGCGATCTTGCGCTTGTACCCGGTCATTCCTGCAATAGTGTCCAAAGCGGCGATCATAGACGCAGGGCCTGCGTTGTACGCATCATTCAGAACAGTATAGCCGCCGGATGCCTTAACCAGTTCCATCCTCATCGAAGGAGAGTCGAACGATTCAAGTCCATCCCTTATGTCGTCCAGTCCAAGGCCTACCGCACTGGCAGCCGCAGCAGCCGCAAGCGCATTTTGCACATTATGGCGGCCCATCATCGGCATTGTCACATCCACGCAATCTTCGTTCGTACACAGCCGGAAAGTATAACGTCCATCTGGAAGCGATGCCAGCCGATCTGCCCGCACATCCGCATCAGCGCAGAAGCCAAAGCTGACAACCTTACCGCCCCACCGCTCCTTAATCATGGTGAAGTATCCGTCTTCTGCGTTCAACACGGCCACTCCATCCGGCGGCAACTCCTCCAATAACTCCGACTTCGCCTGTGCAATTGCGCCTTGAGAACCCAACCGCTCGATATGAGACATTCCCACATTGGTGATCACACCAAGTTCCGGCTGGGCAATTTCGGCCAAACGCCTGATCTCGCCCAGACCGCGCATGCCCATCTCGATCACACACATCTGATGTTCTCGATTAAGCTCGAAAAGAGTGAGCGGCACGCCGATCTCGTTGTTATAGTTCACACGGTTTCTGAGAGTTTTCCATTTGCGCTCCAGCACCGCCGCCAGCATTTCCTTCGTCGTGGTCTTGCCCACACTGCCGGTTACGCCAATCACAACGACATCGAACCGGCTCCGGTAGTATTTTGCGAGATCCCCCATCGCGCGCAGCGGATCACTGACCACTATCACCGCGCAATCGCTTTCCGCCGGAACGGAACCTGCATCCGAGACCACCACACCGGCCGCGCCGCCCTCCACCGCCTTGCCTACGTAAGCGTGACCATCGGCATTCTCGCCCGACAGCGCGAAGAAGAGATCGCCGCGCTTAATGCACCGGGTGTCCGTATTCACCCCGCCGACCTTGGCCGTCTCTGTACCGCGTATCAATTCTCCGCCAACAGCGGAGACTACCTCACCAATGGAAAGCTCTTCCACGTCCTAATTCTCTCCCTGAGTAGAACAGCCCAGCGCCTCGCGCACAACTTCGCGGTCGTCAAAATGGATCGTGCCGTCGCGGAACACCTGGTAGGTCTCATGACCCTTGCCCGCGATGACCACGAGATCGTCGGGCGCCGCCAGATCAAGCGCCTGCAATATGGCTTCCTTGCGATCAGGCGTTGTTAGCACATCGGCCCGTCCAGACAACGTACCGGCCAAAACCTCGTCAATAATGAACTGAGGGTCCTCGCTTCTCGGATTATCCGATGTGACGATGCAGATATCCGCCAACTCTGCGCCTATCGCGCCCATCTTCGGACGCTTGGCTCTGTCACGATCTCCACCGCATCCGAATACCGCGATTAGCCTTTTCGATGTCAGCTTTCTAGCGGCATTCAGCACGTTCTCCAAACTGTCCGGTGTGTGAGCATAGTCCACGATTACGCCAAATTCTTGTCCGCAGTCAACCGACTCGAACCGCCCCGGGACCGCCGAAAGCGCCTGCAATCCTGCCTGAATATCTTCGATGCTTATGCCCAGAGCCATGCCGGCGCCGAATGCAGCAAGCGCATTGTGAACGTTGAACGCCCCGCCAAGGTTCAGGCTGATTTTGCACGCGCCAATCGGAGTGGTCACGTCAAACGAAACGCTATTTGCGCCAGCGATTATGTTCGATGCGCGGATGTCCGCCTCATGCCCAATGCCGCATGTCACCGCCCGTCCCTTGGTTTCCGCAAGAACCCTCACGCCGCAAGGATCGTCCAGGTTTACCACCGCAGTGAAAGCTTTCGACGATGCGCCGGGGTATGAGTTGAACAACAGCATCTTAGCCTGCAGGTATTCTTCCATCGTCTTGTGGAAATCCAGATGGTCATGTGTCAGGTTTGTAAAGACGCCGACATCGAACTCGCACCCCGCTGTTCGCCCCATAATCAACGCGTGAGACGAGACTTCCATCGCTGCTGCCGCAACACCATCCGACACCATTTGCGCCAGAATTCGCTGGAGATCAGCGGACTCGGGCGTAGTTCGGTCCAACGGCAACTCCACGCCGTTAATCCTAGCCCCAAGTGTGCCGATTACACCCGCCGAACGACCCGACGCGCGTATGATGGATTCTATAAGGTAAGTGGTTGTGGTCTTGCCTTTGGTGCCGGTGACGCCGACCAGTTTGAGCTTTCGCGAAGGATAGTCATACAGGCGGTTCGCAAGCAATGGAAGGGAAACTCTGGTATCCGGTACAACAACCACCGGGATGGCGGCCGATATCAATGCGGCGCACTCAGGCTTGTCAATTACGATAGCCGACGCACCTCTCGCTACTACATCGCCAATGAACTCATGCCCGTCAAACTTCTCGCCGCGAATACAGACGAACATGTCACCAGAGCCAACATTCCTGGAATCATAAGCCAGACCTGTGATCTCGGGATTGCCGTATCCGGTCCGTTCGGTGGTTTTAACACAGTCAATGAGATTGTTGAGTAACATTGGTCAAACTCCCCGACGCTCGAATGAATGATGCAAGGCACGCCGGAATCGGTACTACATGAGAATTATAGCACACGGCATCGGAGCTGTGAATGCGCCACTCTCGATCTTTTCGTAGACGGCGCGGATCAACCGCCCATCTGCGGTCTACCGGAGGTACCGTGGGCATTGGGTTTACTCCGACCACCTGGCTTGGCGTTTCCATCATCGGAAACGGGGGCCGGTTCTGACGGGACGTTGTCCGGCGCCACCTTCAGCCGCCACATAGCCTCTCTGGCAGCTTGCTGAAAGACCGGAGCAGCAACAGTAGCGCCCCAATGGGTACCCTTCGGCTCATCCACAGCCACCAGAATGACCACCCTCGGATTAGAAACGGGCAAGAACCCAACAAACGAGGCGACAAATTTGCCGTTTGCGTAACTGCCGTTCACAGCCTTCTGCGCGCTACCCGTCTTGCCTGCAACCCGATAGCCTTCCACCTGCGCAACCTTGCCAGTGCCGCCGACAACCACGTTCTGCAAGGCGTTTGCCACAAGTGACGCGGTGCTGGACGATATCACCCGCCGGACTAACTGAGGATTGAAGACGACAGCAGGCTTGCCATCCAGACCGTGAATTTCCCTGACTATAAACGGTCTCATCAGAAGTCCACCGTTCGCAACGGCACAATATGCCTTTGTGAGCTGCAGCGGGGTCATGGCGATACCTTGACCAAAAGAGATGTTCGCCACCCTCACAAGCGGCCAGTCCTGCCAACGGTCATGCCATCCCGATATCTCACCAGGCAGGCCGGCGCCAGGCGCTTCGTAAAGGCCGAACGCTTTTTCGTAATGGTAGAGCCGCGCTTTGCCCAGCCGCATACCTATACCCGCCGCCGCCATGTTGCATGAATACTTGAGCATCTTCGCAAAGTCGCACGAGCCGTGGCCGTTGTAGAACGGCGCGTGGAGTGAACACCGAACAGTGCGCCTGCCGATGCGCATACTGCCGCTGCAGAAGAAATGATCGTTTGTCGTTATTACCTTGTCTTCCAACGCACCGGAAGCTGTAACGGTTTTCAACGTGGATCCCGGTTCATAGAGATCGGTCACCGCGCGGTCTCGACGTTTGTTTGGAGTAGAGTCGCCCGGGTTGTTCGGATCATAGGTCGGCATATTTGCCAATGCAAGAATTTCACCGGTTTTCGGATCTATCATGACAGCGGAAGCTCCCGCCGCGGAATGCGCGGTATATGACTTGGCAAGAGCTATCTCCACGGTATGTTGAAGCGTGGAGTCAATCGTGAGCACGATGTCCTTGCCGTTCACCGGGTCCACTCGCTCGTGCCTCGACGTGGGGATTATTATGTTACGCGCATCCATCTCGCAAATCGTGTAACCATCTTTTCCGCGCAGGTACTTGTCGTAAGCTTTCTCCAGACCCTCCACGCCATCGTTCTCGAAGTTTGTGAACCCCAGGATGTGAGCAGCCAGAGTGCCGCCGGGGTACACTCGCTTCACAGTCGCCGAAGCGTCAACCCCAAGGATATTCTCCTTCTTCACCTTCTCCCACACCTCTACGTCCGCACGCCTGAGGAGATAGGTAAAGCTCTTTCTGTCTCCCAGCGTCTTCAGCAGCCCGCTGGTGGAGGGCAA
>JANYKG010000089.1 GCA_025358205.1 Armatimonadota bacterium | reverse complement strand
AACAGATCGCGGAACGTGACGCCCTCGCTACCGGAGTGACGCACGCGCCGCAAGATCTCGCTCATCTTCATCCTCAGAGAGACTTTCTGCCTCTCTATGCTAGTTACCTCTTCCGTGCCCGCGCCAACTTCCTCCAGCATGTGCTGAAGGGCATGTATCAGGTCCATCGCCTGCAGGTTCAGCGGGATTATGGGCGCATCGTACCCGGCGAGTTCGTCGGTCACCCGCCAGAAGATGGTCTTTCGCACTTCTTCCATCCCGCGCAGTTCACCGGCGGCATTCTTGAACCGCTCGTATTCCAGCAGCTTCTCTACAAGTTCGGCGCGCGGGTCAATGCCTTCCTCCAACTCCTCGTCCGTGGCGATGACAGGCAGCAGGAGCCTCGATTTGATCTCAAGGAGTGTGGCCGCCATGACGAAGAACTCTCCGGCGATGTTCAGATCAAGCGACTCCATGAGCGAGAGGTAGTGCAGATACTGGTCGGTCACCTCAAGGATCGGGATGTCGGATATGTCCAGTTTGTGCTCGCGGATGAGGTGTAGCAACAGGTCCAGCGGGCCTTCGAAAACAGGCAGCTTGATCGTGTACCCGGGTTGTGCAGTGACTTCCATGGACATAGTTATGTTCCGAGTAGTCGGCTAGTGCATTACGTGAACCATATGCGGTTGCCAGTACGCGACTGTGAGGAGCGCCTTGAACGCGAACATGATTGGCGGGCGAACAAGCATCCCGATCACACTTCCGCCGCCCGGAAAACGGATGATCAGCATCGCCAGTATTATCATCATGCCGTAACGGCCCATGATGCTCTCGTACTTTCGCGCACTTTCCGCGGGCAGCAGGCTGGACAGCACTTTCGAGCCGTCGAGCGGAGGAACCGGAAGCATGTTGAAGAATGCCAGCCCAAGGTTGAACAGTATGCAGAGTTCGGTCAGTTCAATGAAGTCCGGCGCAAGCGGGATTACCATGAATCTCAACAACAGGGTAATAATGCACGCGGTGATGATATTCGAGAGCGGCCCCCAGATGGACACTTTTAGCGTATCCCAGCGCGGGCTGTTGAAGTTGTTGGGATTTATGGGGACCGGCTTTCCCCACGCTATTCCGAAACCGCTGATGGCAGTCAAGATGAACATGATGGTGCCAAGCGGGTCAAGATGATCTATAGGATTGAGAGAGAGCCTGCCCATTCGTTTGGCTGTTTCGTCACCGGCAGCCAAAGCCGCGCGCGCATGGGCAAACTCATGGACCGTTATGGCTACCAGAAACCCCACCAGGGACATCGCCAGGTATCTGAGATCGAAACCCATTACTGCCTCATATCTGACTCGCCGTCATGCGGCTTCTATTATGCGAGTCGGTCGGGGAGAACGTCGCACGCCGTCAGGTCTTCCAGTGTCTGGCGTCTGACGATAACGTCCGCAGAACCGTCCTTCACCAGTGCCACTGCCGAGCGTCGCAGGCGGTTGTAGTTGCTCGCCATGGCGTAGTTGTATGCTCCGGTACACTGGATGGCTATGGTGTCACCGGTCTGCACAGGCGCTATCATAGCGTCCGTGATCAGTGTGTCCGTTTCGCAGTGCTTGCCCGATATTGTGACCGTCTCCGTGGCCTTCTCACCGGCCTTGTTCGCGACCAGTGCGTCGTAAACCGCTTCGTACATCAGAGGACGCGGGTTATCTGACAGCCCTCCGTCAACGATCACGTAGGTTCGGTACCCAGGTTCTTCTACGATGGATACACGCTTAACAGTTCCCACGGAATAGAGCGTAATGCCTGCCGGACCGACAATTGATCTGCCGGGTTCCTGAATCAGCTTCGGCTTGTTCGGCAGCCCGAAGGATTCCACCGCGCTCAGGAAGCTTGCAACCAGGGTCTGCGCAAAGGTCTCGATTGTCGGCGGAACTTGCCCGTCAATGTATCTTATGCCAAGCCCACCGCCGGTGTTGATCTCTTCGATGACCGTTCCTGTTTCGTCGAATACCTGCTTTGCGAATCCGACCATTATCGGGATGGCGCCAATGTGGGACTCTAGGTCGAGCAACTGCGAGCCGACGTGGCAGTGTATGCCGCGCAGGGTAACCCCCGGACATTCCAGCGCGCGCTTCACGGCGTTCAGTGCATCGCCGTTCTTGATATTGATGCCGAACTTGGTGTCTTCCTGTCCGGTGCTGATCATCCTGTGAGTGTGCGGATCAACGCCCGGTGTCAGGCGAAACATGATGTCGGCCTTCTTGCCCATCTGCAAGGCCATCGCGTTCAGCCGCTCCAGCTCATGGATGTTGTCCACCACGATGCGGCCCACTCCGGTTTCCAGCGCCATGCGAAGCTCTTCATCCGACTTGAAGTTGCCGTGGAAGTAGATATTCTTCACCGGGAAGTCGGCCATCATCGCGGTGTGAAGCTCGCCGCCCGAAGCAACGTCCAGGCTCATGCCTTCCTGCTGAAGAATCCTGCACATAGCGGTGGTGAGGAATGCCTTGCCTGCGAATGTGACCGTGGTATTCGGGTACTGCGACTTGAACGCCGAGATGTAGTCGCGGCAGTTCTGCCGGATCAGCGCCTCGTCCATGACGTAGAGCGGCGTGCCGAATCGCTCGGCCAATTCGATTGTGTCGCATCCGCCTATCTCAAGGTGTCCCTTGGAGTTTACGGTCTGTGTTCCGAAAAGCATCTGAAATCCACTCCTCATGCCATTATAAGAAACGAACCAGTGGCGCATGAGCCTGCTGGTTCGAGTGTAATTTAGCACGATTTCGCCTCATATGTCAAGCAGAACTCGGTCTAACAGAACTATGTTGACAGGCTGCTGAGCCGGTGATATGATGCGAGGAGTACGAGCGGGTGGACGCGGCGTAATTTTCTTCAACCGCACGATACCGAGTTTCGTAGTACAAGTAGTAGCGTGAAGATTGGACATGGAAACTTGGAGTTCTCCGACGCTGAACTAATCAGGCAGTGTTTGCACGGCGATAACGGAGCCTTCGATGTTCTGATGAGACGGTACCAGCGGCAGGTGTACAACTTCTGCTACGGCATGCTGGGCAACGCCGACGACGCATCAGATGCATCGCAGGATGCGTTCGTCAAGTCGTACTATGCGCTTGATAGTTTCAGGCAGGACGCGCAGTTTCTTACCTGGATGTACCGGATTGCGAGCAACGTATGCATTGATCTACATCGGAAGAGAAAGCGGCATCAGTCCGCTTCTCTGGACGACGAAGAGCAGAGCTTTAGAGAACTGCCTTCATCTGACCTGACGCCGGACGAAATGCTGCAGAGTTGCGAGGGTTCCAGGCTGGTGGTGGACGCAGTGTCACGGTTATCGGAAAGCCACCGCGCGGCCGTGGCGATGTTTTACTTTGGAGGACTGAGCATCAGGGAGATCGCTACGGCGACTAAGCGACCAGAGGGTACTGTGAAATCCGATCTCCACTATGCCAGGGAGATGCTCAGGCGAAAGCTGGAAGGAGTTGTGGTGGAAGTATGAACTGCAAACAGGCTCGCGAGATAATGAATCTGGTTTTCGACGGCGAGATGAATCCGCTTGAGGCGGGCGCTCGTGAACATTGCGGCGCGTGCCGGGAGTGCGGGCAGTGGATGGCAGGAATGGAGCGCGTCACGGAGTGCGTGACATCGGCGCGGAAACAGTTGTCTCAGCCCGACATTGCCACACTCGTCATGTCCAGGCTTCCTGCGCGTCATCCCGCGTCAGTAGAGAGACGGCGTGTTCTGATATCAAGGCGGGCTTTGTCATGGATGCTTATGGGGTGGGCGGCTGCGTTTTGCATCATGGTCGTACTCGGTGCTGTAGCTTTCAAGTGGCTGGGTACTCCGATTGCGGGTGAACGGGTGGTGCAGTCGTATTCCGTGTCGCGTACTATTGCCCAGACCACGGCTGCTATCGTAGGAGCTTTCAAGCCGCTAGGGGCTGCTGTCGGCAGTGTTGCGGTAGGGTATCGGTCTGATGCCGTGGACTTGGCGATTGCGCTTGTATTGCTGGAGATTATGATCCTGATCATGGGTTGTGCCGTGTGGCGCAGGCATTCAAAGATATCGGGTAGTATGTCCGTTTTGGTCTGATTTGCAGAGATTGGAGGAATGAGTACAATGACTAGAAATGGTGTTGTAAGAAATGTGCTGGTGGTATTTGGTTTGTGTGCGTTTGTCGGAGGGATTCCGGCGAGGGCGATAGTGTATATCCCGCCGGTTGTAGAGGCGCCGCTCAAGCCCCACTCCTCGCCTTCACCAGTCGCGGCGCAGGCGCCGTCCGCTACCCGTATCAACCTTGAGGGAACGTGGAAGTTCAAGGAAGACCTGACCGTAGACGGCTACGACAGAGGCTGGGCATCACCTACTTTCGACGATTCAAAGTGGAGCAACATCAAGGTGCCGGGAGACTGGGAGAGCCAGGGTTTCACGAACGTAAACCCCGCCTGGGCGCAGTCTGATGATCTCCACCAACCGTACACCGGTTATGCCTGGTACAGGAAGTCAGTGGTCATCCCCGCAGAGTGGAAGGGTAAGACCATTATGGCGCACCTGGGTAAGATAGACGATCTCGACTGGACGCGCATCAACGGCCGTTGGATTGGTGAAACAAGTGATCGGGTGAATGGGTCGTCCGCGGAAGAGCGCGTCTACAGAATACCCGAGGAATTGATCAGGTGGGGTAAGCCGAACGTCATCGCTATCCGCGTGCTGGACTATCGTGGACTGGGCGGCATGCGAGAAGGCCCGGTGTTTATATCATGCGAAGAAGACTCCAGCGGGCCGGCGGTGACGACTCCCGGCAATGACGCCGTGAAGATCGGTGGCGGAGTCATCGTGCAGACCGGCCAGACGGTGAAAGATGCCGTGGCGGTCGGCGGAACTGTGGATGTCTACGGCCATGTGCAGGGGGATGCGGTCTCAGTCGGTGGCAGCGTCCATGTCCATAGCGGAGGTGTGGTTGATGGAGAGGCCGTCGCCATCGGCGGGCAGGTGGTTACGGATGGCGGGGGAGTAATAAACGGCAGCAAAACCACGATCGGCGGCCTGCCCTTGGGAATGACCTTCCCGTGGTCGAAAGGAAGTCCTTGGGACAGTCTTCTTTTCGGAATGGTTATTGGCTTTGGAAAGAACCTGCTTGCAACCCTCCTGGCGCTACTCACAGTGGCGCTCTTCCTGAGCCGCACGGAAACAGTGGCGCGGACGATCACTGAGAAACCGGGGTATTCTATACTCTACGGATTCCTTGCCATGCTGCTCGTAATACCGGTAGCTCTGTTCCTGCTGGTAACGTGTATCGGCATTCCGTTGATACTGGTAGAGGGCGCGATCCTTCTCATGGCCAAGTTCCTAGGATTCGCTGGTCTTTCGCTGGCAGTCGGGTGGAAACTTGGTGAAGCGTTCCAAAAACCTATAGACTCCCCGGCGATAGCGGTGCTCATCGGCGGACTGGCGCTGTCATTGATAGGATTGGTGCCTTTCCTGGGTGGGGCCATAGACTGGGCGCTGAGGATGTTCGGCTTTGGCGCGGTGTTCATCACCGGCTTTGGCGCAAGCGTGGACTGGATCTGGACCCGCAAGCAGAACGGCGCTCCACCTCCCGGTCTACAAGGTGCTCAGGCCGTTCCCCCGGCGCAGGAATAGTTCACGAGCGCTGACCGCCGGGCGAAATGCCCGCCGGTACAATAAATTAGAATGACCCCATCCCGCACGGGCTGCCAACCGATAAGCCGAGGAGACTCTCCCCTGAGTCCCTCGGCTTTTGTTATTTCTGTGGTCTTAGCGCCTTCGGCACTGGGAGGAACGGCGTCAAGCCGCTGGGGGCCAAGCGGTGTCGAGACCACAGCAGTCCAAGGCCCGAGGATTTGACATTCGGGCGTGGATTTTGATACATTAAACTTGCTTTTGTTGATGGGCAAGCGCCTTGAAGCGATCTGCTGCCGGACTAGTTGAAAGGGTGATCCACATGACCAAATCCACGCGCAAAACCTCTGAAAACCTAACCAAGACAACCGCGGGTTCCAAGACCCTGGACGCGTCGGCGGAATTGAGTCCGGGCATTATGGCGGACCTGATGCCGGGGACTGATAGTCTCAAGAAGCTGATGGAGCAACCAGAGACCATGGCACAACAAACCAACCCCGAAGCAGCGGACGTTATCATTATAGGCGGAGGGCCAGGCGGATACGTCGCGGCCATACGCGCGGCCCAACTTGGCGGCAAGGTAATACTGATCGAGAAGGACGAACTGGGCGGCGTGTGTCTGAACAGGGGATGCATCCCCACCAAAGCGATGCTCTCCACCGCCGATGTGTACGATACCGTCGTCTGCCGCGCCAGGGAGTTCGGCGTGACAGTGGGCGATGTCTCCTTTGACTACTCAAAAGCCGTTGACCGACGCGGGAAAATTGTGAAGCAGCTTGTCTCCGGGGTCGGTGTCCTGATGAAGAAGTACAACGTGCAGGTGATTAAGGGCGCCGCTCGACTGACCTCGCGCACCACAGCGGAAATCACCCTGTCCGACGGGAAAAAGCAGGAAGTCTTGGCTGGAAATATCATCATCGCCACCGGTTCCGAACCTGTGAAGATTCCTGTTCCCGGACTTGAAGGCGACAACATCTGGGACAGCGATGGCGCGTTGAATGCGATGCAGGTTCCAAGCTCAATACTAGTCATCGGCGGCGGGGCGATCGGCGTTGAGTGGGGCT
>JANYKG010000063.1 GCA_025358205.1 Armatimonadota bacterium | reverse complement strand
TGTACCTTTCGCCGGATGCGTTCTTGATCATGCCGGATACATCCACCATGTCGCCCTCGGAAACGTGGATGCTCGTGTTCGTGCCGACATAGATTCGAATGCCGCCAAGTCGGTTCCCGTCCTCGATGTAGAAATTCCGGTACAGGTGATCGTTCCCTGCCGTAGCCACTTTACCGAACGCCTGAATGTATTCCAAGTTCCCCGCGGTCGTCTTGATCTCATTCAGCGTAGGCACGTGGATGTCCGAATGCCAGAATCCGTGCTCTATCCACCCACAAGCATAGGAGTCGTTCATCGACCGAGATTCACCTACCACAAACTGACCAAGAGTGTCGGCAATCATGTAGTTCGTGGATACCCGATACTCTGCCCCGGTACCGGGACAGAAATCAGCCAGCACACCACACGACATGGTGAGAACAATTATCGCCAGCAAAATAACCTTAACCATATGCTTTCCCTCTGCCATCGGCGTACGTCCGCGTCCCCTGTCGCATTCGCAAAACGCAGCGAATGCTGTCGGGTGAGAAATCGGCGGCTAGACTACCATGATATGATATCCGACTGCCGACGCGGGCGGATCGCTCGAACCGTCTGCCCACTTACAACCGCCGTCGAGCTGATGCCCGTCAGCATCACATGCTTCCCATACGCAGGCATCGCAAGCTTCCCGCCGCCCTTGAAGCCGTCGCAGATCACCCGCATGCCGTAGTGGCTGCCGTCGTAGAGTCCATCGCCGTTGTCCACATAGAAGAACCGCCCTTGCGAGTCACGGTAGCTCACCAGTCCGCCAAATGTGGTGACCAGCAGACCGATGTTGTTCAGCCCTGTCCCATCCAGCACACCCAACGTATATTCATTAGCATCCCATCCGCCCAGGCTCACCACGTTAATGTACACGGGTTTCACAGGCTCGGTATGCCCGATCCACTGTGGCGACACGAAGTTCATTATCCGCTCTCCGCTGACCGTATCCGTCTTGCCGACTAGCGTCACCTGATCGCCCTCCACAAGAGTCGGTCCGCCCGCCGCGCCGTACTGAACCGCTATACCGCTCGCTCTGTCCGCCTGCTCCACGTAGAACCTGTCCGCAAACGTGGATGTGCTTGATGTCAGCACTAGCGGGTTTTCCGTCGTGCCTATCTGCAGCGTAACGCCGTTAGGTTGAGTCTTCGCTGCACCGGGACCATCAACCATTACAAAGGCAATATCCGAATGCCAGTAGCCGTGCTCCAGCACGTAGTTATCGCTCGATGAGCCGTCTACCACGAACTGCCCGATGGTGTCTACGATCTTGTAGTTGGTTGATGCCCGCGCTTCGGATGGAACGCTCACGCCGCCTGCGTTCATGGTGGGTGACGTATCCCAGTCCGGTCGTGCCTGCATTCCCTGCGAACTAACCGCCGCACTCCATAGCCCTGCCGCGTTCTTCGAGCGGATGGTGAAGTAGTACGTCTGCCCGGAGATCAGGTTCAGGTTCATCGCATAGGCCCAGTTGTTGACTGTGCTAGTCGCAGTCAACACGTCATCATCTCCGGCTGTGGTGCCTATCCAGTACTCGTACTCCGCTATGCCGGACTCCGGGTCGGAGCAGTTCCATCCTGCCACCAGAGTGGTAAGGTTGCGTGATTGGGGATCGGTGTAGAAGGAGTCAAACACAGGGCCGGTAGTATCCACCCTAACCGTCAGAGCGCCGGTGGAAGCCGAATTGCCTGCCGCATCGGTCGCTCTGACCAAACATGTATGAATGCCGTCTCCCGTGATCGTCACCGGAGCCATGTACGCAGTCTCTGAGCCACCATCCAGATTGTAATAGATGGCACTTACCCCGGACCCATTCACACCGTTGGGATCAGTGGCGGAACACAACATCGTGGGATTGCTGGAGTACCAGCCGTTGTCACCATTCGGAGCGGCGGGGCTTAACGCGACGGACGGAACCGGCGGGGCTGTGTCTATCCACCATTGGCCGCCGGACTCAGAGGTCGGATTGCCCGCGCTGTCCGTGGCAATGATCGAGGCAGTGTGCTTGCCTTCCGATATCTGGACTGATCCGCTCGCCTGAACGGCTGCAGGAATTCCCGCGTCCCACTGAAGCGTCGTGGTTGACACTCCGGAGGTTGCATCAGTCGCAGTCCAGGAGATGGACTGCCGAGTCTTGAACCACGTGGATATCGCCGGGCCAGACAGCAGGACTGTCGGCGATACGGCATCCAAGTGATAGGTGCGGTCAGTCTGGCCGGCGTTTCCATACGCGTCCCTGGCCCATACGTGGAACACCTGCTGGCCTTCCAGCATGTCAGTGCTGCCTGATGGGCTATTGGAAAACACTGGGCCGCCGTTCCACCAGACTTGCACAGCATCAAGGCCAGCTGGGTCGGAAACGCTCCACGATACAGACTGCGGTGATGTGTACCAGCCGGGGATCTCGGTAGGCGTCAGCGAAACGCTCGGGGCAGAAGCGTCAGCGCCGGATGAGATATAGCTGCCCTGGAAATCTTGTCTGATCCCGCCGTGCCAGGAATACGGGTCGCTTGTTGGGAAGCCGTAGGCGCTTCCCGTTCCGCCTGCAGCCTCATACGTAGACCTGATGTTGCCATATGTGGGATGTGCCCCATAGGCTCCGCACCAGTATATGCTGTTGTTATTCTCGAAGCGGCTCAAGCGTCCGTGAGTACCTTGAGGCGATGGTGCAGCCTCCATCTCATCACTTGTTGGCCTGCCCAACACGGATGTGCTTCCCATAGAAGCGTACTTGGTCCAGATAGCACCGCGTACGCAGTATGCGGTATTATGCGACACACCCTCATTGTCGATGATCGCGCCTCTTCCGAATGAGCCTCCGTCGAAGTCCTGTATCACCACGATCCCCCACCAGTGCGCATTCCTGCTTCCGCCGAACTCAGCAGGACATCCCACGTTCGCTTTGCCGCCGTTGCGGTTGTAGCAGTCCACAAAGTGCCCCGATTCAGATGAACCATTGCCTATCGGTGTGTCGCAGCCCGACTGTAATATAGGAGGCGTGTCGGAGTCCTCTGCGTACAAATACCCTTGCAGAGAACCCATGTTGGATACATACCTCTTGCCAACACTGAGCGATTCGCATACGTTGGATTCCCACACGTCGACGGAGCCGTCACCGTTGACTGTGGTAACAATCGCCACGTGTCCGGTACTTCCGTAGCTGCCGCCTGAGTCAAAACACATTACAGAGCCAGGTTTGGGGGACGTTCCTGTGCGCCAACCGTTAGCGACCGCGTTGTTCCACATGTCCTTCGCAAAACCGCTGGGTGACGTGCTAGGAAGCGCATCGGGGCGCACGGCCCGACAGAACCATACACATTGGCCACGCTGGGATGAGTTGGGATCGTGGTAGACCGAACCACCGGTATCCGCGCAGTACGCTGCCAGCCCATCGTCGGGCGAGTAGCAGTCTGAAGCTGCACTGTTGCCCGGCAATGGCATGGGCAGAGGAGCGTCGACCGGTGCTGGCCTATCACCGTTCTGCTCTGCTGGCGTCTTCGATTGGCTCACTGCTGGTGTACCCGCAGCCATCGCCAGCCCAAGCACGAGCATCAGAAGTAGACAAGAGCGCATCTCCCCCTCCTCAATATCCCAGCTTCATGATGAAGCAGAGCGCATAGTACGGCGGGCGATTCTCGTGCGGCTGGTCGCCGCCTGTGTTCTGGTTGATAGCCGCACTGTTTTGTATGGCTGGCTGAGCAGTATCCATAGTCAAAGCTGTACCGCCATCCCAACTGGCTGGATTCATACCTACACCTGAGTAATTCGCATTGGGCATTATGTGAATCTTCTGGTAGAAGCCACCATTCCAAGTGTGATTGTGTGGATCCTGGGTGTGGTTATGCGCATCTTGAATATGTGTGTGTGAAGGCATTTCTAGTACAGTCAACTGATGGAGCTTCTCACCGCCCGTTGCGCCTACCGCATATTCGGCTCCAGCGCCAACGATGAACTTGTCTTGAAGATTGGGAGTGCCGTTCGTTCCATCGCAGAGCGCCCAGCCTGCGGGAATGCTCGCAACAGAGCCTGACCACATGATGATACCGCCTGCAGGTGTGCCGTTTCCGGCCGTCTGCGCGTAGGGTACACTGGCAATCTGCTGTCTGGGAACCATTTCGGGGTCAGCGCCAACCTTGACTCCAAACCAGCGGTCCGGGTTGTCGAAGATGTTCGCAGGCAGGTTGTTGATACTCCCGAGGAGGGTGGCGAACAAACCACCTTTCACCTGAACCGATAAGTTCGTCTCAGACCAAAGCGCCGTTCCGCCGGTTGGCTGGGCGTAGATGGCGAAGACCATGCTGTAGGTACCGTCCGGCACGGGCACACCGGACGGCTGCATGAGCTTGCCCTGGTAGTTGATGATCGGAGGAACTGCGGCAAATACCGCACCCACCGCAATACAAACAAGAACTGCAATCAGAGCCATTCTCTTGACATACATTTCCGTTCCTCCGCTTCCGAGCTAATACTTGATCATATAGTCCACTGCTACATATGGAGGCATGTTGTTGTGAGCTGCGCCTGAACCGCTACTTCCAGAGACCGTGATATTCTTGACATACGGATGTGCGGTATTTGACCAGCCACCCCCCCAACCCCAACCTGCAACATCTATCGGCCACGACACCATACCATATGGGAAATTATGGATATGCGGCGGCATTTCATCAATAGTAAGGACGTGAGTAGCCTCTCCGCCAGTTGCTCCCAAGGCCTTGGTGCTCGATATACCGATGGGGAATGCGTCCTGCAGATTCGGCAGGTTGAACGTAGTTGACCCATCGCCGGCTCCAAAAGCTGTTCCAATAGCAGCAAACAGGGCAGCGTAGGTCGTTCTGGAAACCGCTGATCCATCGCACATCAGCCAGCCCGTTGGCGCGCTGGAACCACCAAACATGGACATGGTTCCTACTGGTGTCGCAACCCCAGCCGCAAATTTGGCAGCAGTCAGAGTGCCATCGGCAACTGAGCCAACCGTCACGGCATCGGGGGCTAGTTTTACGGCAGTTATCGCTCCGTCCGGAACAGTGGTCGCCAAATCCGCCAGAGCAGCTTTCTCCGCGAACGCCACACTGGCAATCTTCTGCCTCGGTGTCATTTCGGGATCAGCGCCGACGGTTACGCCGAACCATCTGTCAGGGCCATCGAAGATATTCGCGGGAAGGTTATTCACACTGCCAAGCAAGACTGAGAACAAACCTCCCTTGACCTGAACGGACGGATTCGTCTCGGACCACAGCGCAGTTCCACCGGTCGGAACAGAATAGATCGCAAAGGTCATGCTGAACGTCCCATCCGGTACAGGCACGCCTGACGGCTGCATCAGCTTACCCTGGTAGTTGATCATCGGTGGAACGGACGCGAGACACAGGGAGCAAGCAAAGAGGAGACACAATACGGCGGTGACTGCAATAGCGATAATACGCATGACATGACCTCCCGAACGAAAATCTGTACAACGAAATGCGGTGGAACGACCGGTAAACCTCACCGGGTATTGCGGGTGTTACAAGAAGACTTTTTCTAGTTTAGCGGCCATGCTGGGCTTTGTCAACACGTCTGGCAAAAATATGACCAGGTAAATTTACCGGTTTTTCTCCATTTCGGATTTCGGATTGGGGATTTCGGAGTGCTTGACGCCATTAACCACACGAGGCACGGAGGGCACGGAGAGAAAGAGGTGTTTGGTGGTAGTTGGTTGGTGTTAGGCGATTTCGGATTTTCCGGTCTGACGTTGGACGTTGGAAGTTCGATGTTCGATGTTCGACGTTCGATGTTCGTCTGATCCGCCATCAGCCATTAGCCATGAACCATTCCCCTATCCCCCCACTTTATCCAGGTTCTGCTGCGCCGTGTTCCCAGGCTGGGTGCCGGGTGCGATGTCCACCGCCTTGCGCCACCACTCGACCGCAGCCCCCGCGTCATTGCGGCTGTAGGCATCATTTCCGCGCTTGTTGTAGAGCACCGCCACGTTCTCGCGAGCCTGCATGCCGACCGCCCCGCCACCGCCGAACTGCATCGCCTTCGTCCACGCGGCCAACGCATCGTCATCACGTCCCGACTTGAAGAACGCGTTGCCGAGACTCAGGTGAGCATCCGGGTACTCAGGGGCATAGACCAGCGCCTGCTGGTAACAGACCGTCGCCTGAGACAGATTGCCCGCCGCTTCGTTCTGTACGCCAAGGTTGATGTACGACACCGCTATGTTCTGCTTGGCGGTCTTGAGCATCTCCGGATTGCTGGTCATAGTGAGCGCCTTCTGGTACTCCTCAATCGCGGCAGCGTAGCTCTGCTGGTCGAAATGTTTCTTCGCGGCATCGAAATGCACCTGAACCTGCGCT
Source organism: Armatimonadota bacterium (assembly GCA_025358205.1). Classification (GTDB taxonomy): domain Bacteria; phylum Armatimonadota; class UBA5829; order DTJY01; family DTJY01; genus JANYKG01. The sequence continues at coordinate 26,169 of JANYKG010000063.1, read as the reverse complement.
GATCCCGCCTGCCGCATGTAGCCCTGGTAGCCCGCATTCAGTACCCAGATGAACCCCACGATCGCCGCGCATACGATAATCACGGTGAACATGGTCTTGAGAAAAAACTTGGTGTCCCCCGACATTTGCCGTCTGGGCCTGCTCACCCGCTGCTGAAAAGGAGGTGGCGGCAAGTCGGGATACGACTGCGGCGGCTGTGGATACTGAGGTTGCGGGTACGGAGCCTGCGGATCGAACATCGGGCCGGGCGAGTGGATTGTCGCGCCGAACGGATCGGGCCTCGTGGCTGTCGGAAACGAGGTGAAGGAAGTGTCGTTCAGATCGGCGACCATATCCGCCGCGCTCGAATAACGCTGGCATGGGTCTTTCGCGAGGCTGCGGCTGATCACCCGCTCGATGTACGGCGGCAGGTACGGCGGCAGTGTCATCTCCTGGTTCATGATGTTGTAGGTGATGGTCACCACCGAGTCGCCGGAAAAGGGTTTGTTGCCGGTCAGCATCTCAAAAAACATCACGCCCAGCGAAAACAGGTCCGAACGCTGATCGAGCGTCTTGCCCGCCACCTGCTCCGGTGACATGTAGCTGGGGGTGCCGAAAATCTGGCCGTCCGCTGTGAGGGTTGGCTCTTCCATGATGCGGGCGATACCGAAATCCGTGATCTTGACCAGCCCCGTCGGGAGTATCTGAACGTTATCCGGCTTGATGTCGCGGTGGATTATATTCTTGGAGTGCGCATACTCCAGCCCCGCGCAGACCTGTTTGGCGATATTCACCGCCTTGTCCAGCGCGATCTTCCCCTCGATCTGAATCACGTCGCGCAGGGTCTGCCCCTCCAAAAACTCCATGGCAATGAAGTGTCTGCCCTGGTCCTCGCCGGCCTCGTAGATGGTGACGATGTTGGGGTGGGCAAGCGTACCCGCCGCGCGCGCTTCACGGTAGAACCGCTCCACACGTTCGCGTCGCTGAACCCCGGTCAGGTTCGGCGGGACGAGCAGTTCCTTCAGCGCGACACGACGGTTGATGCTGGTATCAACCGCCTCGTACACGATGTCGTTACTGCGCGCAATTTCGCGTATTATCTGGTATTTGCCGAGCGTATTTGCTGACAATGCCGATCCTCATTCACTATCTCGTCTGGATGTTGGATGTTGAGTGTTGAACGTTGGATGTTTTCGGGAATATCATCTTCCGAACAGCCTGCTGAACCGGCTCTGCTTGCCGGGCTTGCGAATCTCTCTGACGGCCACGACCATCACGGTGACGTTGTCGCCGCCGCCGTGCTCGTTCGCGCGCTCCACCAGCTTGACCGCCGCCATCGCCGAGCTGGAGCCGCTCACGATCTCTTGAATCTCCTGGTCGGTGACGTACCCTGATAGACCGTCCGAGCACAGCACGAACGTGTCGTCCTCTTTGATCTCCTCGCGGTAGACTTCCGGCTCAACGTCAGGCGCCGCGCCCAGCGACCGGGTAATGACGTTGCGGAAGGGCGACGCCTCAGCTTCCTCTTTGCTGAACAACCCGCGGCGGACCTGCTCACCCACCCATGAATGATCGTCCGTCACCTGCCTCAGTGCGCCGTCACGCAGGAGGTAGCACCGACTGTCGCCAACGTTTCCGATGAACGCCTCGTCGTCCCTGAGCGCCAGGCAAACGCACGTCGTACCCATGCCTTCGCGCTCCGGTATCATGCGCCCGGCATCGTAAATGTATGAGTTCGCCACACGCAGGGCGGAGGTAATGCTCACGGGAACGTCGTCATTCGGGTCGCCGAAATAGGTCTTCAGCAGCGCCTTGAGTGCCAATTCGCTCGCGATTTGGCCGGACGAGTGGCCGCCCATGCCGTCCGCCACCGCGTAGAGCAGCCCCTTCACCGCGAGCAGTTCCAACTCCTCCGGCTCCAGGAACGCGAACTTGTCTTCGTTGTTCTCGCGCACGCGCCCGAGGTCGGTCTGCGCGCCGATGTGTACGTCCAGAACGCGCTCCGGCTTGCGGTCCTTCAGCTTGGCCCACCCATCGGACAGGTCGCCCTTATTCAGCTTGGCGGTGATTTCGTTGGTCTCGGCCATAGCGCTATTCTCCTGCCGGGCTTTCGGCGATCTGCAGCTTTACCGGGGTCTGGCCGAAAACGATGTCGTCGCCGGTCTTCAGCGCCATGCGGACGTTCGGTTCCAGCAGCGCGCCGTTCAGCGAAGTGCCGTTCGTGCTGCCGACATCGGTGAGCCAGATGCCCTGGTCATCGGCGATGATCTCGGCGTGCGCACCCGAGACATAGGGGTCGTCGTCCAGCACGATGCTGTTCGCGCTTCTGCGCCCAAGGGTATTCGACCCCGGCATGACGAGGTACTCGACCGACATATCCTTCGTGCTGATAAGTTTCGCAACCGGCACGAGCGGCTCGAGGGCAACTTCTTCGGCCTCAGCGGTTTCGGCTTCCGGCTCGTCGGTCTGCTCGTCCACTACTTCAGCGGCTTCCACAGGCTCATCGAAAGGTTCTGCGACCGCTGCTGCGGCAGGCAAGACCAGCTTCAACAATGCCGAGCCGAACTTCAGTTCCGCGCCGTCCGCGACCTCGATCTTGTCGCCCGGCCTCACCATCACGCCGGAAGCCGAGGTGCCGTTGCTGCTGCCCATGTCCTCAAGCCATGCCTTGCCGCCCTCGATGGTCAGCTTCGCGTGACTCCGAGAAACAGTCGGATCGGCCAGGAGAACGGTCGCGGCCTCTCTCCCGACGCTATTCTCGCCCTCGGCAAGCATGTACTCGCGCCCCGAAGCATCGGTCAACTTCGCAAGGCTCGAAGCATCCGGCACGACCGCATCCTCGACCGGCGTGGATGACAGCAGGAACCCGCAGTCACCGCAGTACTTCTCAGTCGGCGCGTTCTCCGTCTTGCATATCGGACACGTCACGCTCGCGCCCATAACCGTGGCATTGGCATCAACGCTCGGAACCATCATTGTTCTATCCTGTTCGTCCATGTTCTGTTCTCCTAACAACTCACTCCCTCTCCCATTATTGGGAGAGGGTCGGGGGTGAGGGTTCCCGTGTTTCCATCTGTGCTCATCTACTTCACCAAACGCCAGCCATACTCGGACTTCTTGTCGGTGACTATCGTGTACACGTTGGAAGGATCCTTTCCGTGCAATTGAAGCCTAAGGCCGCCCTCGCCGTCGTCTTCCAGGGACGTAACGTAAATGCTAAAGAAGTGCGGAGAGCTATTTCCATCTAGAAATACCTTGTATGGATTCTGACCGGTGACGCCACAAACATCGACAGTCTGCAATGCCGGGCCACCCCTCCCATTGACGTGGTCATCTAGCCCCTTAATCTTGTTCGCCTTCACCATGGCTTTGGAGACCTCAGTAATATAGAGATAACGATCACCTACCCAGGTGAGGTAATTGTGCTTCTCGGAAGTAATGAAGCACTTGAAGTGGCCAAAGATACCGACAGTGGTGTCTGCCCACATGTGCCAACTATAGGGAACATCTTTGTCTTTCGATTCTAGTTCGTAGCAGAACCACGATGCGCATTTCTCGGTACTCTCCGAATCAGTTTTCTGTACGAGCTTGCCTTCATAAACGGTCACACCGAGTTCAACAGAAATCACTCTGCGCTTCTTGTCGGCGGTCACCACCGATATCTGATCGGCATTCTCATCAAATGGAATGACACGCTTCGGCTCTCCGGCAGGTCTTTGCTTTATCTTGACATTCGTTACTGAGCGAACCGGCTTCTCATCGCTGGTGTCTGCGAGTGATGGAAGCGCTGAGCAGACAGCCAGGATCGCCAATATGACAACCGCATACCTGAATGTGCTGGATCTCATCGCTGACCCTCCTCAAACCCTCATCCCCAGCCCTTCTCCCGATAACGGGAGAAGAGAGCGTTTGTCACTCATCACTCATCAGTCCGCTACTTCTTCTTGCCCTGGTCAAGGTTCAGGATCGTGCCCATCAGCGTCTTCTCCGCGTCCTGGCCGCCGTGCTGGATGCTGTCAATCGCCTTGCGCACATCCTCGGCCTCGTCCATGCGGCCCTGACTCACCAGCAGGCTCATCGTCTTGTTCAGTTCCATCGTCGCCGTCATCGCGGAAAGCTGCTGGGTCTTCATTCCCATCACCGTCTTCTCCAGGTTCCGCGACGCCATCGCGATCTCGATCTCCTGCTGCACGACCTGGCTCACGTTCGCCGCGACAAGCGAACCGTCCGGCGTGAAGTCCAGCGCGACGTCACAGGTCAGCGCCTCGCTCCGCCCGGTCACAGTATCGTCGTACGCCAACTCCGCCTTCACCACGCGGTACGTACCCGACGGCCTGGACGCAAACTCCAGTTCGCAGAGCACCGACATCGCACTGCCGCGCTCGATATCCTGCAGATTCACCTCGGCGTACTTCGGACCAAAGGACGGCTGGCGTCCGTAGACCTGCCGAAGCTGCACCCAGCGAGAAAGATTGAGCCGCAGCTTGAGATTGCGCGCCGTGACCGTCATCATGGTCTCGAGTTCGCGGCGGAAGACCTCGGGGATCAGATCCGGCCTGGCGATGTAGTAGTAGTTGCCGCCGCTTCGCCGTGCGATGCCTGCCATCAACTCCTCGTTGTAGTCCGGGCCGAAACCGAGGGCCGCGATGGTGATTCCCCTGCCCTTCTGTTCGGCAACCTGGCCGACTATCGAGTTGAAATCCTTGATGCCCGCGGTCGGATCGCCGTCCGTGAGCAGAAGCACGCGGTTCACATAACCGTCCGCCATCACCGACGCCACCTGCTGGCAGCCGACCACCAGTCCATCGTAGAGGTTAGTGGTGTTGCCCACTTCCAGCCGATTGATGTGCTCCTTCAGCAGAGTCTTGTTCACCACGCGCCGCGCGGGAACGAGGACGTCAACCTGCTCTTCAAACGTGACCACGGAGAGGATATCGTTCGGCTCCAGGAGATCAACCACGTAACTGCACGCCTGCTTGACGTAGTTCAGCGGATCGCCTTCCATGGACCCGCTGCGGTCAATCACCAGCGCGATATTCAGCGGAAGTCGGCGGCCCATCACGTTCGGCGCGGACCTGAGGCGGAAGAGGACATGATCCCTCGTCTGCCCCGTGGAGAGCGCGTAGGAGTTGCCGGGTACGCAGTCTAACTCCAGAGCCTTGTTCGAGCCGACCATGGCGGTGCGGTTCATGTCGGCGTTCATCGCCTGAGTCGCGTTAAGATTCATCGCCTGGGTGCGCATATTGGGATCGCCGCCGCCGGGCGGGATTATGCGAGTCTGATCATCCATTGAAGCCTCCTGATGAGCGCGCGAGATATGCGGCTCAGCCCTCGAATCTGAAAGAACTGCTTCCAAAACCAACCACGTCGCCTGGTGAAATCTGCTGCCGGGTAATCCTGGCGCCGTTGACTGTGGTGCCGTTGGAACTGCCTTCATCATATACGACAAACGCGCCGCCTTCGTTCTCTATCCTGGCGTGCAGGCGTGAAACCGTGCTGTCCATTGGCAACTGCACCTGCCGACCCGGCTCTCTACCCACAGTAGCAGACGCGCCGGGCTGCAGCGGAAACACCTGCCCTGCATACGGCCCACCTGTGCCGACCAGCCTGGGACCGCTTCCCTGCGCAGGAGCGGCGGCCATCCCAATGGTCGGTTGCGCGCCGGGCGAACTCGCCTGCATGGTAGGCTGCATAACCGGTTGCTGCCATGCGGGCTGCTGAGGCGGTTGACTGCCCACCGAGCACGCGCATCCGCCGCTTGCGTCCTTCTTGGTGCCGCAGAACGGGCAGATACCCGCGGTCTCAGGAATCTTGATCTGCTGTTTCGCGTAATCGGTAGGTGGCGCGATGAGAGATGCCGTCGCCTTCTCGTGAAACTCCAACCGCATGCCCGCAATCTGTATCACATCGCCGTCGCGCAAAATCTGAGCGCTTACACGCTGGTTGTTCACCGATGTGCCTATCTGACTCCCGCCGTCCACCAGCACTCGACGACCGTTCTGCACCTCTATTGCCGCATGATACGGCGAAATCGTCAGGTCGCCAAACAGCCCGATGTCGGCCAGTTCGTCGCGCCCGATAACGGTTCGCTGCTTGGAGACCACGTATTCCTTGCCCTCGTTTCGCCCGACAACCACGCGAATCCACGCCTGTTTGAGCAGCGTCTCCACCAGGCCGATGAACAAGCCGATGGACGCGCCCGTGACGATGAGTCCGATTCCGCGGCAGATCACGCTCGGGTTCTTGGTCCCCGGCGGGATAAGATATTGCGATATCTCGAAGAGCGAGCCGCCGAGCATTCCACCGATAAGCCCGCCGATTGCCCCGTGCCGAGCGGCCTGGGGTGACTTCGACGGAAGGCCCTGCACTAGCCCGACGATGAGGCCGATAACACCCCAGCCGAGCGCGCGGATGATCACGTCCCAGACAAAGTAGAATGGACCGAGCGCGGAGATGCCGGCCTGACGCGGATCCTTGTACAACCGCCCGAAGATCATCTGGCCGATGTAGAGACCGATGATGCCGCCGAGCACGCCGACGACCGCGCCCCAGCCGACATCTCGCTGCAACTGCTTGCCGCTGCCGGAGCTTAGGCCGTTCACGCCGGCTATTGCCACGCCGATGAACAGCCCGAAGATTGCGCCAAGAATTGCCTGATCGAAAAACATCTCGGCTTGGTTCCTGCCAAATGTCTCCGTCATCCTATAGATGCCATTGAAATCAATGACGATCCAAGCGAGCGCGGCTGAGAACAACCCCGCAAGAAAACTCATTATGACTTTGGAGTTAAGAGACAAGGGAAACTCCGTTTCTGATAGGTGATGAGTGATACGTGACCGGACCTATCCTCTCCGGTTCACTCGTCACTCATCACTCATCATCTCTATGCTTCGAATCTGAACCGACTACTGCCGATCTGGACCTCGTCACCGGGTTTGAGCACCTGCTCGGTGATCTTCACACCGTTGACGAATGTACCGTTTGAGGAACCTTGATCAGCAACGGTCACCGTACCGCCCGCATTAGTAATGGCGGCGTGCTTGCGCGAAACCGTGGTATCCAGCGGCAGGGGGATCGGGTTTGACTCATCGCGTCCGATAACCATCGTCCCGTCAATCTGGAATATGCTGCCCATGTATGCGCCCTGCGTGGCGATCAGTCTCGGACCCGATCCCGCGGACGGCGTCGCACTCGGCGCAGCCCCGCCCAGCGAGCAGGCACAGGTGCCGGTAACCGCATCCTTCTTCCCGCCGCAAAACGCGCAGACCGTGGGATCAACCGGCGCAACCTGAGCCGTCTGTGCTTGCAGTCCGACCGGCTCAGGCTCGCCCGGAAGGTCCACTCCGACCTTCTGCATTACCTGCCTGAACCCCGCGCCGCGATTGCTCATCATCCGCACCGCGCCCCACAAGATTAAGCCGAACAACACCATGCCCACGACGGCCATCGGGAAATTGATAAAGCTGTTGACCGGCTCCTTGGCCTTCTCCTCGGTCTTGGCCGACGAAACCGGCGCGTTCACCGTATCTACCTGCCCGACAACCGGAACCTCTATCCTTGGCACACGATCATCGCGCTCCAGCGGGATGTCCACATCCTGGCTGCTGGTCTTTCCTTCGCCGTACTCCACGCTGACCTTCACAGTACCAGAGTGCGCATCCTCAAACCGCGCGACGCCCAGAGCCGATGGGTCGAGCGTCTCAACCTGCTGGTCCTTGCCCGCGCCCAGCTTAACCACGCACGCGGCAACCGGAGCCTTGTCCGCAATAGAAGTTACCAGAACCTCCACGCGTCGGACTCGATCAAAACTCGAAGCCTTCAGATCGAACTTGACCGCCGCTCCGGCTTTGGGCGTGATGTCGAGCACAGCTTCGTTGCCGGTGGTTTCGTTCAGCACAAACAGCTTGCACTTGGGCACGGCGTCCTTCACCAGCGGTAGTTCAACCGTGGTCTTCTTGTCGCTGAACGGGGCCGGAGTGGTGGTCACAGCCTTGCCGTTGATGTCGGAGTAGGTGAACCAGTAGTAGTAGCTGCCTTCTTTGTCCACGGTGATCTTCGCGTTCTGCGCACCGTAGACGCAGGCTGATGAGATAAGAAGAATGAATGCAATGATGATGTTCGAAATCCGCAAAGCTGTCCCTCCTTAGAGTGTCAATGACTTGAGCGCCTTGGGCAGATAGCGCAGCACATCGCCCGCTATCATACCCGGCTCGCCCAGTTTGGAGGCCGCAATGTCCCCGGCCATCCCGTGAATGTATGTCCCGCAAACCGCCGCATCAAGCGGACTCAGTCCCTGTGCCAGCAGACCGCCAATCGCACCGGCCAGCACGTCGCCGGTTCCGCCGGTCGCCATGCCGGAGTTGCCGGTGACGTTGATGAAAACCCGTCCACTCGGCTCAGCGATAAGCGTATGCGCGCCCTTCAGAACCACCACTGAGCCAAAGCGCGAGGCCGCTTTTCGCACCGCCCCTACCCTGTCTGACTGTATCTGCTCAATATTCGTTCCAAGCAACCTTGCCATCTCGCCAGGGTGCGGGGTAAGCGCCATGTCTGCGTGCTTCCCCTCAAGCGGAGTCGGATCGTCCGACAGGCAGTTCAATGCGTCAGCATCCACGACCGTCGGCTTGTCCACCAGCCGCAGGAACTTGCGCACGAATCGCCCGGTATCAGGCCATGCGCCCAGCCCGCAGCCAATCACCACGGCGTCAGCCTTGGCGGACAGCTCCAGCGCGGGGTTCAATGCCGCATGACTCACCGCGCGCATTTCGGTCTCCGGCAAAGGCCGCGTCATTACTTCGGTGACCTTAACCGCAAGCACATCCTGCAGGCCCCCCGGCACCGCTGCAACGGACAGCCCGGCCCCGATTCTCAACACCGCCTCGGATGCCAGCGCAGCAGCCCCGATGAAACCTGATGAACCGGCGATCACCAGCGCCGTGCCGAACGTGCCCTTGTGCGAATCAGCCGATCTATCGGGCAATCGAGCCGAAACCCATTCATCGCCGATTACTTCCACGTTTACTTCTTCGTAGAGAGCAGGCGGGATACCTATGTCGCCCACTATCATCTTACCCACGCACGACGCGCCTGGGTAGGTGTATAGTCCGATCTTCGGAAGAGCGAAAGTAACGGTGCAGTCCGCCCTGACGCATACTCCGCATATTCTTCCGTTGTCGGTATCCAACCCGGAAGGCAGGTCAACAGCCAGAACCTTGCAGACCGAGTTGTTCATGGCTTCGATCACATCGGCAGCCAGCCCGCGAACATCGTCTCGAATGCCTGTGCCGAGAATAGCATCAATCACAAGGTCGGAATCAACCAGCGCCGCGCGAATCTCATTCATTGCTGGATTGGCTTCCACAGGCAGGTCCAGCTTATCAAGGTTGACCCGCGCATCGCCCTTCACATCGTCCTTCGCGGCCAGGAGAAAGACCCTGATCTTTGCCCCGGAATCCTTCAGATACCGTGCAACAACAAACCCGTCACCGCCGTTGTTACCCCGACCGGCCAGTATCGTCACGCGCTTTCCGGTCAGTGGGCCGAACTCGCTTGCGGCAGTCTCAGCCACCCGTCGTCCTGCGTTTTCCATCAGCGTAAGGCTGGGGATGCCGAACTCCTCCACCGCGCGGCGATCAAATTTACGCATCTGCGCTGACGTGGCGACCTTCCCGATATACTGATTATCCGCGCGATTCTTATGCGACAATGCGCTCTCCTGTTAACTTCATCCTGAAACCAGTGTCGCGAATGCCACCGCATGAGAGCGGCAGTGGGATATGCTGAGCAGCACTCTACCGCCAGCAGCAGCCTCCGCCGCTCGGTTTGTGAGCGTGACAACAGGCCTGCCGGACTGATCCGATAGAATCTCCACGTCATGCCAGCACAGACTCAGACCCAAGCACTTCGCCACAGCTTCCTTCGCGGCAAACCGCCCGGCAAATCGTTCCGCCCAATTGGACTTGGATAGGCAATAGGCTGCTTCAACCGGCGTAAACACGCGCTGTACGAAACCGCCGCGCCGTTCGACCGCCTGCCTGATTCTGCTTACTTCGATAATATCGGCGCCAATCCCAGTAATCATCACAGTACCCTTTATTACACAATACGCCCCACACGCGCTGATTCCTCCATATTGGCGGGATGAAGGCCGATTCAGATCAATCACCCTCAGCCTGCTTGCGAACACTGCAGCAAAGAGACGCACCTGATTATGTATGCACACTTTAACTTTTTGTGATTTCAATGACTTGACATCACTGCCATACCCCGCTATCATACTATTCGTAATTTTTCTATTTCTATTCGCTGCACGAAAGGGATGATTGCTATGAACATTGAGACCGGTACGAAAGATTACGTAGGCATCCGCAAAGGCTTGGATGGTCAATCGCTTGGCGAACTGGAAGCGCAGATACTGGACATCGTATGGGATATTGAACCTCCGATCACGGCATCAAAGGTATTCAAGGTGATGTATCCGCGCAGAGAGCTTTCCTACTCTACTGTGATGCTGACCATGTCCAAACTGGCACGGAAAGGCATACTCACGCAAGAACGCTCCGGCCCCAGAAAGACCGACCCGTTTGTGTACACACCGCTCTTGACTAGACGGGAGCTTGGAAAGAGTCTCTTGGAGTCGGTCGCGGATAAAGTCTTCAACAAACCGCTCAGTCAGGTACTCGCTGAACTCTCGGACTAGCAGCCGTCGGATAAAGTCGATTGGGCCAATCGCGCAACAAGAAAGGGCGGGGCTTGTTTCATAGCTCCGCTCTTCTTGTCGTCTGTGCCATACACGGCGAGACTGTGACCAAACGCCGGTTCCTGTGCTATAATGTGCCTCCGGTCCCCGTGAAAAAACAGGAGGATGACCATTGAAGAGTGTTGATACGATAATTATCGGTGGAGGGCCGGCCGGCCTGTCCGCCGGAATATATGCTATGCGCTCGCGCCTGAATACTGTGCTGTTGGAGAAGTACATGCCGGGCGGGCAGATGGTGATCACCGATTTCGTAGAGAATTACCCAGGCTTTCCTCAAGGTGTCGGCGGCCCTGATCTCGGATTGGCAATGGAAGCGCAAGCACGCGGATTAGGACTGGAGATACTCTCCGCCGATGTAACGTCAGTAGACTTCACGGCAGAGCAGAAGATTGTGGTTACGCCTGAAGGTGAGTTCCATGCGCCCACGGTGATTCTAGCGACCGGCGCCACGCCCAGGCGAATAGGCGTTCCAGGCGAAGACAGGCTGACCGGCAAGGGAGTCTCCTACTGCGCAACTTGCGACGGCGCGTTCTTCCGCGACAAAGAAATCGCGGTGGTCGGTGGCGGAAACACCGCTGTCCAGGATTCCGTCTTCCTCACCAGGTTCGCCGACAAAGTGACCATCATCCATCGTCGTGACGCGCTTAGAGCCACCAAAATTCTGCAGGAGCGCGCATTTAATAACCCGAAGATCGAGATAGCGTGGAACTCCGTGGTCACTGAGATCACCGGCGAACATAAGGTGCAGACTCTCACGCTGAAAAACGTGCAGGATCAGACGGAAAAAGTAATTCCTGTTGACGGAATTTTCGTTCTCATTGGCACGGACCCAAATACAGGTTTTCTGCGCTGGATGGTGGCGCTTGATCCAGCGGGGTATATTATCACCGACGAGGATATGCAAACCAACATACCCGGTGTGTACGCGGCTGGTGACTGCAGGCGTAAGTCACTGCGGCAGATGGTCACTGCAGCGGCTGATGGGGCTATTGCGGCGGTGGCTGCGGAACATTATATCGAAGCATTGGGCGACAGATAGAATGGGAGTATGAACATGTATCCTGAACTAGCCGGTAAACAGGCGCTGGTCACTGGCGCGGCACGAGGATTCGGCAAAGCCATCGCGCTGCGTCTGGCAAAAGAAGGCGTCACCGTCGTCGTCAACTACCGGCGCAGCAAGTCCGATGCGCAGGCCGTTGTGGATGAGATAGCCAGTCTCGGCGGAAAAGCCATTTCACTGCGCGGTGATGTCGGCGACGATGAGGCATTGGACAAGCTCTTCGAAGGTATCAAGTCCGAGCTCGGCAGCCTGGATATAGTTGTCTCCAACGCTGCGTTCGGCATCCCTGGCGCGGTGATGGAGTCCACTCGTAAGTATTGGGACCTCACCATGTCCAGCTCCGCCTACTCGCTTCCCGCACTCGCCCAGCGCGCCGTTCCACTCATGCCCGATGGCTGGGGCCGAATCATTAGCATGACCAGCCACGGTGGTCAGAAGGCTCTGGAGGCTTACGGGCTGATGGGTGCGGCGAAGGGAGCGCTGGAATCCCTCACCCGTGCACTAGCAGTCGAGCTTGCGCCGAAGGGTATTCTCGTGAACGGCATCCTTGCGGGCGTCTCAGACACGAAGTCTCTACGATCCGTCCCCGACGCGGAAAAGCTGCTACGGTACGTGGAGGAAAGAGCGCCGCTCAAGCGCCTCGTCCAGGCCGAGGATGTCGCTGATGTAGCTGCATTCCTCTGCTCAGACCAGGCGCGCATGATCTGCGGCCAGTTCATCGTGGTAGACGGCGGCCTGAGTATACTGGCTTAGCTCTTCATCACGCGGATTCGGAGACTACACAGCTCTCGGCATACGATATGTAAGCTGCCGACACCAGCGCCATCGCCGCGCCGAGGAGAATGCGCAGGCTGAACGGATCGCCGAACATCAGTATACCTACCACCGATGAGTAGACCACTGTGCTCATCTGGATGATTCCCGCTTCGCCAACGCCCGTGAATCCCATGCCGTAAGTCATGGACAACTGCCCGGCAGTCGCTGATATCCCCATCACCAGCATTATCAGCCATCCGGTCGCATCAGGCCAGACCGGCTTCTGAAAAATCATGGTGATCAAGGCAACCAGCGCGCCAAACACGCAAAGCGAAAAGAAAACGGAAACCGCTTCTTCGGTCTTCCGAAGCTCACGAATGACCACCATCGCTACAGCAGACATCAGTCCCGCAAAGAATCCATAGGCATCACCTGCCCTGATCTGCCCAAACTGCGGATTGACGATCAAGTACAAGCCGACAACCGCCAGAACCACCATCAAAACCGTGCGCAGGCACAAACGCTCGTGAATGAACAGCATACCAAGCAACGGCAGGTAGAGGAAATACGAATTTCCCAGAAAGACGCTGCTGGTTAGAGAAGTGGAACCAGTTCCCTTCGCCGCAGACAGGCTGGCGAAATAGAGTAGTATCGCTATCCCACCTGTGATCCCTCTGGCAGCCAGCAAAGGCAGCCGACTGAGCGATACCTTCATCGCACCCGACCGGTGGAGAAAGAAGACAGCGATCAGACCGGACGCGAAGCGGATAAATGTAGTCTCTGAGCCGGGTATGCCGTGCTGACCGGCCATACGAACGGCCACCGCCATCACTGCAAACAGAACAGCGGAAAACGTGAGCCAAAACGGCCCGTTTCGATGAAGCCCCCTAATCTGGTTGTTCATACGAGAGTTCATGACTAAAGAGTACCCGACTGACCTGCTTTTTCGCAAGCCCAGTCTGCATTATGCGACTCACGCATAATGCGGGTACTTCTGAGCATTATTCACGATCTTCATGAATAATGCGAATCAAGAATCCGCAGGAGGATAATACGGATATGCCCGTAGAATAAAACGGCATGAATACAGGATACCTTTCTCCAAAAGAAATCGCAGAGCAGGTCATAGAGAACAGCAAGGTCAAGGCGCGCATGCCAACCATGCAAATGGTAATTCTCGGAATATTAGCAGGCGCGTATATTGCGTTCGGCGCCGAGCTTTGCACCATTGTCACACATGACATTCCTCAACACATGGGGCTGGGCATCGCGAAGTTCATGGGCGGCAGCGTCTTCAGCGTCGGCCTCATGCTCGTCGTGCTGGGCGGAGGTGAGCTGTTCACTGGCAACTGCCTTATGTTCACCGGCGTACTCGCGCGCAAAATCTCCATGGCAGGCATGATGCGCAACTGGATCATCGTCTACCTGGCAAACTTCATCGGATCATTGGCGCTGGTGGGCATCATCTACTACAGCGGTCAGTGGAAGCTGGGCAACTGCGGTGTTGGCGCGGCGGCGCTCTCTACCGCTTGCCTGAAAACCGGTCTCTCGTTCTCTGAGGCGTTCTGGCGTGGAGTGGGAGCCAACTGGTTGGTCTGCCTTGGCGTTTGGCTGGGGATTGCCGGACGTGATTCGATCAGCAAGATATTCGGCATATACTTTCCGGTCATGGCGTTCGTCGCCAGCGGGTTTGAGCACAGTGTGGCGAACATGTATTTCATCCCACTGGGGCTGCTACTCAAAACACAACCAGCCGTAGTTGCCGCGGGAAATCTGTCCGCCAAAATCGGCGTTCTAACGTGGCACAACTTCCTCATCGGCAACCTGGTTCCGGCAACCCTTGGCAACATCGTGGGTGGATCACTCTTTGTAGGAGGCGCATACTATCTCGCGTACCAGCGGCGAGACGGGCATTCAGAGCAAGGAGAATAGACGATGAAGTTCACCAGACGAGACTTCATGAAAACCGCAGGCGGATTTGTGGCAGCAAGTGCGCTGGCTAACAGCTTACCCGGACTCGCTGAGGCCAAAGCGAAGGGAATGAACATCCTTTTCCTGATGGCCGATCAGCATAACCATTCGGTCCTGGGCTGTGCGGGAAACCCACTGGTGAAGACGCCGAATCTGGACAAGCTGGCGAGTCAGGGCGCAAGATTCACCCAGGCGGTCTGCGCGACGCCGTTCTGCTCCCCTACCCGCGCATCGCTCATCACAGGTCTGTGGCCGCACACACATGGAATAGTGCAAAACGTTGACGGCACAAGACCGGGTCTTGACGATAAAACCATCGCAACCGAACAGATTCTCTTCGACAAGGCCTACTACACCGCGCAGATGGGCAAGTGGCATCTCGGCGATATCACTTCCCTGCGGTGCTATAAAGATGGTCAGAGCGGCCAACTGAAGGATGAATACAAAGACTACCTCAGCGCCGTCACGCGAGACGACTGGCCCAAGCCGAGGGATAGCGAAGTGAAAGTCGGCGATCTGGCGATGCTGCCTGAGATGGTTGCGGTCAGGGACAAGGACGTAGCGGCGAAAGCCGGACCGGAAGAGACTACCCGTATCGGACGGCAACTAATCCCAGCCGAGCATACCTATGAATCATGGCTTACGGACCGGTGTATCGAAATGATCAAGAAGCACAAAAACGAGCGGTTCATGATCACGTGGTCGGTCAGCCCTCCCCATGCGCCGTGGATCGCGCCGGAACCGTTCTACAGCATGTACGACCCGGCCAAAATGCCGCTTCCAAAGAGTTGGAATCACTGCCCGCCGGAGTACGCCAAGTCACGCGCCAAGCAGATGGGCGACAACATGGGAGAAAAACTGGTGCGCGAACAGATGAGATGCTACTACGCGCAGGTCACGATGGTAGACTCCTTCGTCGGACGGATTCTGAAGGCGCTCAAGGACCAGGGACTGGAAGAGAACACCCTGGTCGTCTATGTCAGCGATCACGGCGACATGCAGGCCGCGCACGGCATGGTCGGCAAATCGGTCAACTGCTACTTCGAGGAGATCGTCCGGGTACCACTGATGATCCGGTATCCTGGGAAGATAAAGCCGGGAACCGTGGTGAATGGTCACGCGAACTCTGTAGACATCATGCCAACGCTGTTGGAATACGCGGGGGTGCCGTCACCGAAAGGCGCTCAGGGAAAGTCTCTGAAACCACTGATTGACGGCAAAGTGAAGGCCGGCGAGAGGCTCGGGTTCTGCGAGCGCGGTGCAAGAGCCGAGTACGGCCGCATGGTCCGCAGCACGGATTGGAAGTACTGCGTCTACGCCGATGGCAGGCAGGAGCTGTTTGATATGAACAAGGACCCGGATGAGATGCACAACCTCGCCTTTGATCCGGCACACAAAGCCACTGTGGCCAAGATGCGCGGACACCTGAAGGCGCACATGAAGGAAACGTCGGACCCGGCGCTCAATATGATCCCGAAGGTCTGATGCCAGAGGTAATAGCATGACTACCAGCAATGGCGACCCCAAACTGGACTGCAAAGTCTGCAAAGCGGGACTTGCTTGGGCGCTCGATAACCGTATACGAATGCGACTTCAGAATCCTGACAGAATTCTGGCAAAGCTGATTCGCAGTGGGCAGAAGGTCCTTGACATCGGCTGCGGCCCGGGTATCTTCTCTCTCGCAATGGCCAGGATTGTCGGTGAAGAAGGTGTGGTAATTGCGGCGGACCTACAGCAGGCAATGCTCGACCGGCTGCGCATGCATGCTCAGGCGGAAGGCCTTGAGTCCCGAATTCATCTTCATAAGTGCGAGAGCGACCGGATCGGATTGAATGAGACGGTAGACTTCGCGCTCGCCTTCTACATGGTTCACGAAGTACCGAATGCCGAGGCGTTTCTCCGCGACGTGCATGGTCTACTGAAGCCGGGCGGCCAACTGCTGCTGGTAGAACCCAAGTTTCATGTATCCGCCGCCGGTTTCCGCAAGACGATAGACCTTGCGCACACCGTCGGCTTCGATACCGCCGCCGAGCCACAGATCGTACTCAGCAGATCAGCTTTGCTCAGGCGCCACTAAGTCTTTCTCTTTGTCAGCCGTAAGTTTCTCGCCATGCGCGCTCTTTACAGACCCTTGTCTGTCTGGTATAATCCTCCGAACAGTAGTCGCTATAAGATCATTACTGCATCGGAGGGCAACGGCATTGCGGACCTGCAAGACGCAACACGGTTTTACCCTCATAGAACTACTTGTCGTCATCGCCATCATCACCATCATGGCCGGGCTTCTTTTTCCCGTGTTCGGGTCCGTGCGCTCCGCCTCATACAAAGCCGCCTGCCAATCGAACCTCAAACAGCTCTACTCAGCATTTCAGATCTACACGCAAGACTGGGACGGCGTTCTTCCATGTCCCGGCGGCGTGATAGGCAGCCATAGCTACTGGGCGCAGGAAAAGGACGGCGGCATTGACAAATATCTGAACGTCCAGCGAATGGGACTGCGAAGCTCATTCTGCTGCCCCGCTTATTCAGGCCGGTGGCAAGAGTACAAATACTCACCTCGAACCTACAGCATGAACTCCTACCTGCGAGAGCCATCCGATATACCCTATCCGGCGTGCCTGACGATCATGAAAGGCGTGTGCATCTTGAACATAGTCTCGCCGTCCAGAACAATTCTGCTGTACGAAGGCGTACCCGCAGACGAAACGAATCCGCAGTACGGCGAGGGATATGTCTATCGGTGCGGTGACTGGACACAGGTGCGCGGTTACTATCCAAAGGGGAACAAATACTGGAAAGATGCCGGTAAGGCCTGGCATCACGGTAGAAACAATTATCTGATGGTAGACGGCCATATAATGACCATGGACACCCCTACGTATCCGGGCTTCACCGGGCCGACCAGTTCAGCCGATAACTTCTGGTATGTAAGCCGCATGCGCGACGAGGACTCATCAGCTAATTAACCGCGATTGACACCACAAAGAAACTCCAAGACGCTAAAGACCCTGACACTCCGAACAAATAGTCATACCGCACCATTTTGTGATATCATAGAGTCAGTAACATAGAGCATATCAACCTGGCATCTTGCAGGCTGTGGAGTAGGTATATGAACATCAATGATCTGCGCAAGGATATTGACACTGTTGACCAGCAGGTACTTGACCTGTTGAACAAGCGCGCCGAACTGGCACTTGAGATAGGCAAGCACAAACAGAAGACGAACAGAAGCTACTTCGCACCAGAGCGTGAGCGTCAGGTCATCAGCAAACTCACAACCGCGAACAAGGGACCTCTGCCGAAAACGGCGGTGCAAGCTATCTACCGCGAGATCATTTCCGCTTCACGCGCGCTGGAGAAGCCGCTGACCGTGGCATACTGGGGTCCGCCGGCCACCAACACACACATGGCCAGCATCCAGAAGTTCGGCTCATCGTGTACGTTCGTGCCGACTACATCTATACCGGACGTATTCAGCGAACTGGAGCGCGAGCGTGCGGACTTCGGTGTGGTGCCCATCGAAAACTCCACAGAAGGGGTCATCAACCACACGCTGGATACGTTTCTGTCCACCAACATGAAGATCTGCTCCGAGGTCTACCTGCCGATCACGCACAATCTGCTGACCCTGGCGGATTCACTGGACAAGGTGGAGCGCATCTACTCTATACCGGTGGCTGCGGCACAGTGTCGCAACTGGCTTCAGACAAACCTGCGCGATGTAGAGATCATTGATGTCTCAACCACGGCGAAGGGCGCCCAACTCTGTGCCGAAGACCCCTCGTCAGCCGCCATCGCCAGCAGCCTTGCAGCGGAAGTCTACGGCCTTAAAATGCTGGCCGAGCACATTGAGGACAATCCGCAGAACCGCACAAGATTCCTGGTCGTGGGTATCAACGAGCCGGGGCCAAGCGGCAAAGACAAGACTTCGATCATGTTCTCGGTTTCACACAAGGCGGGGTCGCTGTTCCGTGCAATGAGCGCATTCGAGAAGTACGACATTAACCTGACGATGATCGAGTCCAGGCCAACCAAGCTAACGCCGTGGGAGTACGTGTTCTTCGTGGACGTGCAGGGACACGTGAAGGACGCAGGGGTGCAGAAGGCGCTGGCGGCGCTCGGTGAGCACTCGCTGTTCGTAACGGTGTTGGGATCGTATCCAGAGGCGGAATAGGCCAGGGAATTGTTGATGGCTGATGGTTGAGAGTTGATGCCGGAAACGTTCAACGCTCAACTCTCAACATCCAACGCAGATCCGAACAATCCGAAATCAGCAGTCCGCAATCCGAACTCCGAAATGGGCCTACTCGTCCACCTCGTCCTCGGATAGCTCCAGAAGCGTGGGTTCGGAGCGGACGATCTTGATCTTTTCTATGCGGCGACCGTCGGTCTTCTCGACGACGAGGGTCACACCGTCATACTCGATCTGCTCGCCCTGCAGCGCTTCTCTGCCAAGCACGCCGAAGACAAAGCCTCCGATGGTGTCGAACTCCTCATCCGGCAGGCTGATCTCCATCTGCTCGTTGACCTCATCAATGGGCATTCGCGAGTCCACGATCACGGTGTTCGCGTCTATGGTTACCAGCATCGGCTCTTCCATGTCGTACTCATCCATTATGTCGCCGACGATCTCCTCTATCAGATCTTCCACTGTCACCAATCCGGCGGTGCCACCATATTCATCAACAACAATTGCCATTTGTGTCTTGCGCTTCTTGAACTCGGCCAGCAGTTCATCAACCTTCTTGTTCTCAGGTATGACATAGGGCGGGCGCATGAGTTCTTTTATGGCCACTGCCTTGCCGTTCTCGTGAATCGCCTTCAGCAGGTCCTTGGCGTGTACTATGCCAACGATGTTGTCAACAGTCTCCTCGTACACCGGCACGCGCGAGTGGCCCTGATCCATGATGACTTCCAGCATTTCGGTCACGGACTCGTTCATTTCGACAGCCTTTATGTCTGTGCGAGGGGTCATGACTTTTCGGACTACGGTATCGGTGAACTCGAAGATGGAGTGAATCATCTCGCGTTCTTCTTCCTCGATGACACCGTCTTCCTCGCCCGCCTCCACCAGCATTTTCAGTTCTTCTTCACTGAGGATCGGCGGCGCAAAGCTGGCAGTTCCACCGAACGGCCTAATTAGTAAATTGCTGCTCCATGTGATAAGCTTTACGAACGGCGAGGCCAGCGCGGCGAGCAGTGTCAACGGCCCTGCTACCCACAGCGCTATCCGCTCCGCCTGCTGCAACGCCAGGCTCTTGGGCGAAATCTCGCCGATGACAAGCGTGAAAAAGCCGAGGATGAGCGTGATGAGTATCACCGCAATGCTGCTTGCATTTTCAGACACAAAGCTTAGAGGTATGCGGTGTAGAATCTTGGCTATGGGTTCGGCCATGGTCACCGCTCCAGCCGCCGACGCGAAAAACGCAACAAGTGTGATGCCTATTTGCGCCGTGGCGAGGATGCGGGTGGGGTTTTCGATGAGACGCTGCACCGTTCTGGCATGAGGAACCTTCTCCTCCACCAACTGCCTGATGCGGGTCTTGCGCACCGAAACCAACGCTATCTCAGCCATTGCAAAGAAAGCGCTGACTAGTATTAGTGCGAATACCAGAACCACGTTCCACGGAAAATGTAGAGATACGAGTTGGAATGGGTCGCCTTCAGTATCCAAGAAAGAAAACTCCTCCAAGTATGGGAAACGCGTGGCTAATACTGGCCCATAGTCCAGGGAACCAGTATACAACCGCAGTCAGAAGCATGGCAACGATGGCGCCAATGATAACTTCCTGCAGCGAATGTATCTTCGCCTCAACCCTGCTCTGCGCGATCAGCAAGGCCATGAGTATGCCAAGAATGGCGGCAACCGTATTTCTGGAGACAAAGAGTATTGTAGCCGCCAGGAAGAAGCCAAACGCCGTGTGGCCGCTGACTATACCACCCTTCAGTAGTTTGCCCTTGGTTCCCAATATCTTGGCCATGGTCACCACCACAAGCAGTATTATACCCGTCAGGACCACTTTACCCAGGCTGCCCTGCGATTCAGGTCGCAGTTCGGTCAGGTTGCCGCTGAGCGACTTGGTATCGCCAACCGAAAGCATAAATCCTACCAACACCGCCGTCGCAGTGGCTATCAGCACCGCACCTGCAGCGGCGTCTTTGGCGAACTTGGCAAGCGGATGATATGACTGCACCACCATGTCCACCACCGCCTCTATGGCCGTGTTGAACATCTCGGATATAAGCACCAGCGAAACCACGAAAACGAGTATCAGAATGTCGCCCTTACTCAGGTCGAACAGCAGGGCCACCAGGAGCACAAGCACCATGGTGACGAAGTGGAAACGCATGTGCTTCTGCGTGCGGAATACATCCAGGATACCGTCTATGGCGTACTTGAATCCCTCAACAGGCGACCTTGCCCACAACTTAGGCGGCGGGTCTTCGAAGTCCCGAATCTCGGGTTCGATATTCGGCTTAGGCGACTCATCCATGATTTACTTCTTCCAGTATTGCCGATTCACGCGACTGCATAACCTCGGCCTCTTCATCGTCTTCGTGATCGTAACCAAGCAGATGCAGCATCGCGTGTATAGTCAACACGTCAATCTCAGTCTGCAACGAGTGACCGTGTTCCAGCGACTGCCTTCGCGCGGTATCCACGGAGATCACCACATCGCCAAGCTCCACCAGCCCGCCGACACTCGGGGCAAACGGTTCGCCCTCAAGCTGGCAAAACGAGAGCACGTCCGTCGGGCAGTCCTTGCCGCGATAGTCCCGGTTCAGAATCCGTACTTCCTCGTCACCGGTCAGCACTATACTTATTTCGGCAGGTTTACCGAAATCCTCCAATTCAAGGATCTTCTCGACAACGCAGGTCAGACGGTTCTCATCAACCGGTTCCGTCTGAGAGTTCCTTACCAGCACTTCCGTTTCCAATGGTCTTCTTGGCCTCCGCAGGCAACTCCGGGTACTCAATGCGGGCATGCAGCATACTGGTTAATGTTCTAATAAACGAATCACGAATCCTGCTCATATCCTTGAATGTAAGATCGGATTCGTCCAACTGTCCATCCATCAGTTTCTCTGCGATGATATCGTCCACCATAGCCTCTATCTGGCCCAGGTTGGGTTTCGACAGAGTCCGGGAAGCTGCCTCGACCGCGTCCGCCAACAGAAGTATTGCGGCTTCCTTGGTCTGCGGTTTGGTGCCATCATAACGGAACTGCTGTTCCAGCGCCAACGACCCGCCGTTCTCTTCTTCGCCCGCCGCCTGATGATAGAAATATCGGACAAGGCCGGTGCCGTGGTGCTGCATCATCAGTTCGCAGATCAACGGCGGAAGTTTGTACTCCAGCGCCAGTTCCAGCCCATCCTTCGTGTGCGAACGGATCACCAGCGCGCTCAGCGATGGGTTCAGGTTGTCATGAGCGTTTTCCACATACTGATTCTCGACAAAGAAATGAGGCCGCCGCATCTTGCCAACGTCGTGGTAGTAGGATGCCACCCTGACAAGCAGTTCGTCCGCACCCACCGCTTCGGCTGCCGCTGACGCTATGTTGCCCACAAAGATGCTGTGACTGTATGTTCCAGGCGCCTCCATAAGCAACCTTTTCAGCATGGGGGTGTTAGTATCTGAAAGTTCGAGGAGGCGAATATGCGTGGTTATCCCAAACGGTTTCTCCATAGCAGCGGTACCCAGCCAGAACAGAACAATGGATGCAAATCCTCCGGCCACCGCCCAAGCCGACCCAACCATGAGTTCGCTGAAATCATCACCTGCTATGCGCCCTATCAGCCAGACCATCGCCAGATTCGCGCCGGATACCGCAATACCCGCGCGAATAACGTCCGCTCTGTGTCGAATGTCTGAGACCGCGTAGATGGCCACAAGACTGCTCACCAATGCCGCCAGCGCCCATCGTAAGTCATGGCTCATGGCCAGCCCGGACGTGGTTGATAGCAGGGCGACTATCAGCACGGCAAGCTGCGGATCGAGCAGAATAGCTGTGAGCATGCCGGCAGTGGCGGTCCATATCATAGAGAAGTACCCGACCTGCGCCCCACTGAGCTTGATCCCCAGCATGGCGCCCCCGAGCTTCAGACCCAATACGCTGACCACCACGATCAGCGATAACAGGAGAAGCAGTTTGGTGGAACCCATTATTGTGGAGTGATACCGCGCGAGATAGATGATAACAAAAACAACAATGCAGATAATCAGGAGAGTGATGCACATGACAGAGATGTAATCAATCCGCGGATGGCTCAGGCCAAGAGCCACAAACTTGTCCATATGCTCGGGCGTGACCACTTCGCCCTTCTCTATGACCACGTCGCCCAGATATATCTGCCGGTACTGCTGGGGAAAGCTGCGTCTGGCCTTATCCCTGGCTTGTTCGGTGGCGGCGGCATCATATATGCGGTTGGGAACTATTGCGCTGCTACCGATGTCTCCTACGAAAGCGGCATACTTTGCGTGGCCGAGATATTCGCCCAACTGCTGACGGAACTTCACGCGAGCCTGTCGCAAATCGGCTGCGTCTCGTATCTCACGATCCATGACTTCGCCGACCACCTGCTTGCTGTAAAGCTCCGAGCGGTCAAATGATCTGGAATCAAGCGAAAGAAGAGCCGCAAGGGCGTCGTTATTAACCTCGATAGACAAGCTGCGGCGGACAAAATCAAGCTTGGATTGAGGTGAATGCAGTGATGGATTCAGTCTGGCGCGCTGCAGTGTGGCGAAGATATTTGCGATAGATTCTGCGGCATCGGAGTTGGTCTGGTACACCTTGCCGACTCGTGACACCGCTTCCTCGCGCAGACGTTCCGTCTCAACCTCGTCTATGTAGCGGACTGCGCGGTGGGCGCGAATCTCCTCAGTGCTGGTGTCGCCCACATGCCATGTGACCTTGGCTGGAAGAAGATGCATGGAGATAAGAAATGATAGGATGAGAACGGTGCCGACACCCAGCGCAAGACGTAGCCCCGATGGGCGGGAAAACGCCAATCGCTTCCGTTCCTTTTCCTTTTTGCTGTGCCCGGCTCTGGCGGGGAAACGTATAAAAGCCATATTATGCGGAATTGCCTGAGAGCAGCCCGTCCACTATGCGGCTCACCATAGCGCCATCCGCCTTGCCCCTCACTTTGGGCATCAGCGCGCTCATGACTTTGCCCTTGTCAGCCTTGGACATTGGGCGCAACTCCGAGATCACCTCTTGCACGATGTTTGTGACTGCAGCCTCATCGAGTTGATCGGGGAGATAAGCGGAAAGGATGGCTAGCTCTGCGGTCTCTTTGTCGGCCAAGTCCTGACGCCCTCCATTGGTGAACTGCTCAATGGAATCACGACGTTTCTTCGCCTCTTTTATCACAACCTGAGCT
This sequence comes from Armatimonadota bacterium, assembly GCA_025358205.1. Taxonomy (GTDB): domain Bacteria; phylum Armatimonadota; class UBA5829; order DTJY01; family DTJY01; genus JANYKG01. Next base: position 2,257 of record JANYKG010000063.1, on the reverse strand, counting down.
ATCTCTTCATCGTTCAGGGGTGAGCCTTGCTCAATCTCCCTATAACGGATTTCGCTCCGGATCATCCTCAGAACGGATACCCGGAGCGAATCCCTCGATTTCATTGCGGTTGTCAGATCGTTGTCTAATCGTTCACGCAACATAACGGCATTGCCTCGCGATCTGCCCGGCGTCGTGCTGGATCAGTCGTTTGTGCGGTTGGCTCGCTGTATCTTACGCTTGCGTGCCGCCTCGGCCTTGCGCTTTTTGTCGCTCGGCTTTTCGTAATGCTGATGCTCCCGGACCTCCCTGAGGATGCCGGTCTGCTCCAGTTCTTTTTTGAAACGCCTCAATGCGCTGTCAATTGACTCGTTATCTCGTACCTGGACCTGCGCCAAGTAATTTCCCCCCTCTACCGTAGCCTTCTAAAAAAAGTTTGCCCGAAGCTATGCGACGCCTTTTTCCCTGCAATAACAGATAGTGTACGGCGGAGTCCAGCCGCATGCCTTCAGATTAGCTGTTATTATATCGCCGGGACGATCATCCTGTCAAGCGATTTATCCGGGCGGCCATGACATCGCTCTTCCGCCCAGGAGATGGAAGTGAATGTGAAACACACTCTGCCCGGCCTGAGCGCCCTGATTGACCACCACACGGAATCCACTGTCCGCCACATCCAAGCTCGCAGCCAGGTTCTTCGCGGTGAGCATGACCTTGCCAATGAGCGCGCCGTCTTCCTCAGTCATATGCGTGAGCATGGATATGTGCTTCTTCGGGATAATCAGCACATGAACCGGTGCGGCCGGCTTCAAGTCCCTGAACGCCAGCAGGTCGTCATCTTCATAGACCACCTGCGCCGGAATCTCATGCCGTGCAATCTTGCAAAAAATGCAGTCGTCCATCCTTACACCTGCCTGCCGTGAGCGATGCCGTCCGCAGCCGACTCAATCTCGATATCCACTATCTCGCCGACCGATCCGCGCTGACCCTCGAACGTCACCCTAACGTAATTATCGGTAAGTCCTGACCATAAACTAGGCTGGACTTTTTTGCCTTCCACCAATACGTTGGCCGTCGTACACACTAATCCCTCCGCAAACTCGCGCATACTTGCATCCGTGAGTTCGGTCAGCCTCTTCTTGCGCCTGGTCTTCTCGGACGATGACACGTCGTCCTTCATCTCAGCCGCTGCAGTACCCGGCCTCACCGAGAACGGGAAGACATGAGACCGCGAGAACTTCACCCGCTGTGCCAGGCTGCACGTTTCCTCGAACTGCGCCTCGGTCTCGCCGGGAAACCCCACCATTATATCCGTGGTTATCCCTATCTTCGGCATCAGCGCGCGTGCCTTTGCCGCAAAGGCCTCGAACTCTAAAGCAGTGTACGGACGGTTCATCCGCGCTAGAACTTCATCGGATCCGCTCTGCAGCGGCAGGTGCAGGTGCAGACATATTTTCGGTTTATCGGCCATCAGTTCCAGCAGGCCGTCCGGCACATCCGTGAGTTCGATGGAACTGAGCCTGATGCGCTTGATCCCGGATATGCCGGCAAGCGCGCCAATCAGTTCGACAAGTCCGGGTTCGTATCTGCCCAACCTGATGCCGGTTAGCACTATCTCCTTATACCCTCTTTTCGCCAACGACTCGGCTTCTGAGATCGCTTCGTCCATCGGGCGACTGCTCATGACCGACCGGGCCAGTGGAACCGCGCAGTACGCGCAGAACTGATCGCAGCCGTCCTGAACCTTCAGGAGCGCACGGGTTCTTCCGGGAAGATGAGTCTCGACAGAAGAGCGGCCTGGCATCTCCGGGTACAGACTCTCGATAACGATCTGAGCCAGACGACTTTTGTCGGAGTTGCCGATGACCATGGTGATACCGTCGAGTTCGCTGAGTTGATCTGCAGAGGTATCCGCATAGCACCCGGTCAGCACTACCGCAGCACCTGGGTTTCGGCGCGCTGCGGCACGAGCGGCCTGGCGTGACTTGCTGTCTGCGGTATTTGTGACCGTACACGTGTTGATCACGTAGACATCCGCAACGCCGGAAAACGGCGCTTCCTCAAATCCGCGAGCGCGGAAGTCCTCTGCGATCTTTTCAGTTTCGTACTGGTTAACCTTGCAGCCCAGCGTGTGAAGCGCAACTCTTGGCATGATATTCCCCATTTCCCCGACACCTGATATTAACCAAGAACCTGCCTCTCAGTCAACTTCTTGAGCGCATTTTTTGGGAGCGCGGACGTCCTCGTCCGCTCCCTTCCGGATAGAAGCGGACGAGGA
>JANYKG010000013.1 GCA_025358205.1 Armatimonadota bacterium | reverse complement strand
CGTCGAAACGGAGGAGCCGTTGTGCTGCCTGTGATCTACGGCCTGACATCGCTGCTCGTGCTGATAACAATTGTCAGGAAACCCAATCCTGTGACATTTGTGTCTCTATACGGCTTGGCGACGATCATCTACGGCCTGCCCCTGTACTTAGGCTTCACAGTGTTCATTCTCACTCACAAACCGTTTCTGAAGTTGTACTCCTCGAATCTGGATTGGCGAGTGTACGCGATGTTCTTCAGCGCGCAGACAGTATTCTTCATTGCCGGCTTGTTCGAGCGTCCTAAGCGAGTCCGCTTGTCGTACCTGCCGGACAAGACCGTCTTAGCGGCGATGAACGTCGTTCTCGTTGCCAGCTTTGCCTTGTTTCTGGTTCGGCTGGGTCCCAATGCGCTTGCGGTCTCTAAGTTCGAGCGATTGGAGAGCATCACGGTATTCTACTTCATGACGGCGATTCTATCCAAGTCATTCTTCATACTCTACGTACTCTCCAAGGGAGGCATTTCGCGCAGGAATCTGGTGATTCCGCTGGTCTTCGTCTGCGTAGATTTTGTCATAGGCTTTCGCGGGATGTTTCTTGCACTCGCCGCAATTGCGGTCGCCTACTTCGAGTCTACCGGCAGAGTGTTCACTGCAAAGTCAAAAGCGAAACTTGTCGCTGCAGGATTTGCCATCATATTCGTGGCGTTCATCTGCAAACCCATCATCGGCGAACTGACAAGAGGGGACTTCAATGTGGGCAAAATGAAGCAGTACCTGGCGGCTAGCTTCGTTGGAAGTGAACCGTTTGTTGTCGCCGGTGTTCTCAATGAAGTGGCGCTCAATACACCACAAGCGCCGAAGGGATATGTGCTGAACAGTATCCTGCAGTATGTGCCGTTCTACAAGAACATCGTCGAACTCCCGAGCATCAAGTTCAACGATGTCAGCCAACGACTGTTTCCAGCGGTTAAGGACTGGGGGATGGCGTCCACCAGCTTTGGTGAACTCTACACAATAGGTGGTTGGTTGGCCATTCTGCTGTTTCTTCTTGTTCAGTTGCTGTGTCTGTGGTCAAATCCACCATCACAGCCTTACCTGGCAACTGCATACTACTATCTTGGGCCGTACCTGTTCATCTATTTCTACCGAAATGACTGGCATGCAGTGTTTGCCATGGCTCGTTTGTGCGTGGTTACAGCCGCCGTTGTGTGGGTTGCACATGCTGCACTGAAGGCTCTGCAATACGCCAGAATGACCCGCATCAGCGCGCAAAGTGAGGGTACAACGTGAGTGTGACCACCGCTATAGTCAGACCTCTGGTGGGCAGCCAGAAATACCTGAGCAAGCTGTTCGATAAACTGCTGCCGGAAAAGTTTACACTGGACGGCAACAGGGACTTCGAGCGTTCGTTTGTACCAAGCCACATCCGAGACAATGTCACCGTGTACGACGTAGGTGGAGGCAAGTCACCGCTCATAGGCATTGATGAAAAGCGCCGGAGGAACCTGACTCTTATCGGATTGGACGTGGACCCGGATGAGCTTAGTCGTGCGCCTGAGGACACCTATGACGAAACTATCTGCGCCGACATCAGTAGCTATCAAGGCCGCCAGGATGCCGACCTGCTCATATGTAGGGCGGTTCTAGAGCATGTGGCCGATGTGGAAGGCGCGTTTCGGAGCATACACAGCATACTCAAGCCGGGCGGTCTAGCGTTAGTATTCACGCCGTCGGGGAACGCCATGTATGCGCGCCTGAACCGCATGCTTCCCGAGAAGACGAAGAAAGCGTTGTTGTTCGGGGTCTCGCCGGAGACGCGAGCCAAGCAGGGGTTTCGCGCATACTATGACAAATGCACCCCCAGGGATTTTCGGAAACTCGCCAGAGATAACGGGTTTGTCATAGAGGAAGAGCGCTTCTATTTCATCAGTTCATACTTTTCGTGTTTCTTTCCGGCATATCTTTTGTGGAGATGCTGGATTCTTCTGGGATGCCTTATGGTGCGTCATCAGGCGGCCGAGACCTTTTCCGTGGCGTTGAGAAAGCCGGAGTGACAAGCGGATGACAAACCCTATTAGGCTGACTCACATCATCATGGATCTTGAGATCGGTGGTGCGCAGGTGACGCTCCTCAAGCTCCTGTCTACGTTGGACAGGCGGCAGTTCGATCTCTCCGTGATCTCGCTCACTGATGTGGGATCAATCGGCGCTAAGATTGCCGATTTGGGCATTCCCGTCCATGCAGTGGGCATGCGGCCTGGTAAGATTACGCCGGTGGATTTTGTCAGACTGTTCCGACAGATAAAGGCGCTCAAACCGCATCTTGTGCAGACCTGGCTATATCACTCAGACCTGATCGGAGGATTAGCTGCCAGGCTGGCTGGCGTGCCGGTCGTTTGGAATGTGCGAAGCTCGTATACCGCTCGTCCTAAGCGTAGCACGCTGGCCGTTCGACGCTGCTGCGCACTGCTGTCCGGATGGGCGCCGTCGAAGATAGTAACATGCGCTTTGGTGGCAGAGCGGGTACACGTGGCGCTGGGCTACCAAAAGGCGAAGATGGTGGTCATACCCAACGGATACGACACGGACTTGTACAAGCCGGACGCATCAGCTCGTGAGTCGGTGAGGAGAGATCTGGGCATTCCGGCGGATGCGCCGGTCATTGGCTGCGTTGCACGGTTCCATCCGCAGAAGGACCACCGCACGTTCCTTGAGGCATGTGTACTGGTGCGCCGAGAAATTCCGGAGTGCCGCTACGTTCTTTGCGGCGGCGACGTTACTATGGAGAATCCCGAACTAGCCGCATGGGTGGACGAACTGGGATTGGGCGATAGAGTTCATCTGATGGGACCGAGAGACGACACGCCCAGGCTCTACGCGGCGATGGATGTGCTGGCGCTCTCATCGCTGACCGAGGCCTTCCCAAACGCGGTGGCTGAGGCTATGTCATGCGGCGTGCCGTGCGCCGTGACCGATGTGGGTGATGCGGCCTACATAGTCGGCAAGACTGGGGTAGTTGTGCCGCCCGGCGATTCGCGGGCGCTGGCAGCAGCCTGCATTCAGATTCTGAACATGCAGCCTGAGGACCGTGCAATGCTTGGTACGGAGACTAGAAAACGCGTAAGGGATGACTTCAGTCTGCATGCGATAACGGCCAGATACGAAACGCTATACCAGGAACTGGCCGGCAAACGTGCGAACTGCTAACGCGGATTATGCATGTACCGCATAATCCGCGGCCTTCTGAGCATTATTCATGTTGTTCATGAATAATGCGGGCTAATATCGGAATTTTGCATTACCAATGGGGGAACTCATGTGCCCGCAAAGCCGCCTTTCACAGAACGTTGAAGAATCATTATGTTGTCCGATATGCCATGCTAGACTGAGACGGGCAGGGGAGTCGTTTGAGTGCGTGGATTCGTCATGCGCCGCACACTTTCCGATGATTGATGGGATACCGATTCTAATCAACGAGCGTTCAAGCGTATTCTCCATCGGCGACTTCACATCGCACAATGATACGTTCTTCGGCGGCGCTGAAGGCAGACTGATGAAGACCGCGCGCCGCTTCATCCCGAAGATCGGCAAGAATATCAGAGGGAAGTCGAACTATGCTCGGATGAGTAAGGCGCTGCTGGAGAAGTCACCATCTCCACGAGTCTTGGTGATTGGTGGGAGCATCCTGGGACAAGGGATGGAATCACTGGCGAACAATCCCGCAATAGAACTTGTCGAGAGTGATGTATCATTTGGCCCGCGAACCATGTTGATATGTGATGCACATGATATCCCCTTTGCGGATGAATCGTTCGACGGCGTGATTGTCCAGGCAGTCCTGGAGCATGTGGCTGATCCCTACAGGTGCAGCGAAGAAATACACAGAGTCTTGAAGGACAACGGACTGGTGTACGCTGAGACTCCATTCATGCAGCAAGTGCATGGTGGGCGCTACGACTTCACTCGCTTTACTCATCTGGGGCATCGCCGCTTGTTTAGAAGATTCGAGGAGATTGACAGCGGGGCTACCGGTGGTCCGGGCATGGCGCTTGCGTGGTCTTATCGTCACTTTGTGTTGAGTTTTACCACATCGCGAACACTGAGAACAGCGCTTCTGGGTCTGACAAGCCTGACCTCATTCTTTCTGAAATACTTCGATTATTATCTGGTCAACAGACCAGGCTCCTTTGACGCCTCCTCAGGATACTACTTCATGGGAACAAAGGCAGATCACGTGTTGTCTGATCGGGATTTGATCAAGCTTTACAGAGGTGCAAGTTCATAGGGCCTGCCTCTCTGTCGGTGTGATACCCGCACAAGATGTCCGATACCCACTGAGCTTTCCATAATTGCATGTCTGTCCTCAAGTGATTTAGTCACAAACTGCCAAGTACACGTTTTAGCCACGAATATGAGACCCATCAGAAACTATGACTGCAGATTTCGACACTGATTACCGATAAATGTACTGGGTCGGATGGTGCATTTCTCGTACAATCCGGTGATTCTAGAGTATTGTTCGCGCCTCTCGTGAACGATGCTCTTTGTGCCTGAATAACGAACAGATCTCCTCAAAAGGAGACAGAAAATAGGGGGCAACAATGGGTTTGGCATTAGAGCGGAATTTGGAGGCGCAACCCTCCACTTGTGGCAAGCGGATACTATTCGTCAACAATGCGGACTGGTTCTTCCTATCCCACAGGAAGACGTTGGCGCACGCTGTCCAGCGTATGGGATATGAAGTACACGTTGCTTCACCTGATACCGGCCGCGCCGAAGAGATCAGAGACGCCGGTTTTCACTTCATCGAGTTGCCTTCCACCCTAAAAGGCCTCAGCCTAAATCTGTTTGCGGAACTCAAGGCCTTCAGAGCGATTCTCAAGTTGTATCGTGAGCTTCAGCCGGATATTGTTCACCACAGCACGCCCAAAGTCGTACTGATGGGCACGTTCGCTGCTCGCGCAGTCAAGGGAATGAAGGTGGTAAACCTGATCAGTGGATTGGGCTACACGTTCTCCAATAACC
>JANYKG010000006.1 GCA_025358205.1 Armatimonadota bacterium | reverse complement strand
ACGCCGACCGCTTCGCCGAACGGCGGCAGATCCGGCACGTAGCAGGCCCAGCAGTCCCTGAGCGATGTAAGCCAACTCTTCAACGGAAAAGTCATCTACATCACCGCACTGCTTGTCCGACCGACTGCGTTCTTCTTTGCTGTTGCCTGTGTAGGCCGCTGAACGATTCAGTGGCATTTGCACTCGCCTCGCCTTCTCACATGTACATAAAATGCACAACCCGGGCGATAATGAACGCTTTTGACGCTCCCCGACAAATCCCCTGATATCAGGTAGCTCTTTGTATGATACCAGTCAACATCCCATCTGTCAAGCATCTGACAATACTTTGACACAGTTTTCCACAAAATATACCCAACTTAACACATGCAAATGCCTGCCCAGAGCGGAACAATCGCCACTGCTCGGGCCGTCAATACAATTGAGAGAACTGGCGAATGTTGACAACGCACCATCCGTAAGGTAAAATGGGCGCAGTATCGTGCGTCATGCTTGACGCGCGGCAGGAGGAATAGAAACCATGTCTCATACAGTTCAGAGACACAGATACTGGCTGGTACCTGTTTGCATAGTTCTGGCAGGAATAGTTTGCCTCTTCGGATGGCAGGGACTCAGCGCCCAGACGCCGGTAGCGCCGATGGACCCAGCCATGGGTGGTACACCCGGAGTCGTTGGTGCGCCCGCACCGGGAGCTGCTCCCGCTGCCGCCTCGCCGACTGCGGAACCCACTATAGCTTTCAGAGCAGTCGCGCCCGTTGGCGTGAAATCTGCGAACATCAAGAATTGGGACGGCAAGATCACCGGATTCATAAGCTTCAAGTACAAAACCATGGACAATCGGGTGATAAAGGTTTACTTGCCGGCCGTGTACCGTACTCAGACCATGACACAATCTGCATGGGATACTCTGTTCCAGTGCTACGGCATGGATCGAGAGGCCGTGATAGCTCAGACAGAAGGTGAGCTGCCAAACATAACGCTGACGCCGGAACAGATCAACGCAGCGATGAACATATTGCCCAGTGAGCATATGTACGGCGGCGCACCTAGTCCTGCGAGCGGTGCGATGGATCGCGCGCGAGAAAGTTTGCCTTCACTGTGGGCAGCAGGAGAAGTGGCCGCGCCAATCTTCTGATCTAATTCCTTCATAACAATGCAGTTCTACAAAACCCGCTTCGGATGCCCGGAGCGGGTTTTGCGTTCTGTCGCTAATCAATCCGCCGATTTTCTCCATAATGAAACAATATGGGGTACAGGAACACTCGCACACTCACTTGACCCGTTACTGGTGACTCTCATCTCGCGCAGAGACTGGATTAGCCGTGGACTCGCAGGTCATTCATATCAATACCGTAAAACCGGATGCCGCCCACACAAACATGGGCAAAGAAATAGTTGAGCGCAACCCTTACGTTGTTCGCTTGATTGCATGGGTGCTGTTTCTGAACGCATTGGCGCTGGTAGTAAGATTTGTGCCCGGACTTAATCACCAGGGGACGAACCACATCTGGCATACACTGCTGGAGGTATGCGGGGCCATGCTTTCCGGCGGCATCGCGTATGGCTTGTGGATGCAATACCGTGTATCCCTAAAGCGACAAACTCTCCTCGCTACAATTGCATTCAGCGGTTTCATGACCACACAACTAGCCCATGCGCTTACCGTCGCTGTGGCGCACGACTCATGGAAATCGCTTGCAAGCTTTGGACATCAGGTATACAGTCTCTGGATTCTGTTGGCCGGAATTCTTCTATCGGCATCCGCAGTAAACTACAGTGAAGACAACCCGATAACCGCGAAGAAGATGGGGCTACGGTGGATATGGGGGATGCAGGCCGGATCACTTCTTAGCCTTGTCGCAATGTTATGCCTGAGCCGCATGGGTTCCGGCAGATGGATCAATCTTTCCGCGCCGGAATATAACCAAATCCGAATGGCAATGAATCTCCTCTCGTCCGAGCTTTTGTTGCATGCATTGGATAGCGCAGTCATTGTTGTAGCGCTCGTTCTCTATGCGCGAAGGTTCATCCAGGACGAAGATGCAGTGAGCAGAGGCATAGTGCGATGCCTTGCGCTTGCGACTGCCGGTATGACGTCCGCACTGCTGTCACCACACAACTCCGATACGCTCTGGTGGCTGTCTCACGCGTTTGGGGTAGCCGCCATGATAGTGCTGGTAGCCGAAATAGCGCGTGACTTTGGCCGATCTTATGCAAACGCGGCCGCGCGTATAGAACACCTGGAAGCGGTCCACAAAATATCTGCGCACCTGGGCAACACGCTGGACTTGCGAGTTGTGCTGCTGGTGCTGGCATCCGATATGGGCGACGTGTTGCAGGCTCGTTATACCTCGGTGATGCTGGCCGATGATTCCGGTCAAACATTAAGGACGGTCTCCACATTCGGCCTGCCGGACTCAATTCTGAAGACCCACGAGCCTCAGAAGGTAGAGGGGAGCGGACGCCCGGAGTTCTTCTCCGGCCATACCGCCCGCGCATTCCGCGAAAAACGCATTGTAACCGCCGAGGACGTGTTTACGGATGTGGAGTTTGTACCATGGCGTCTGCTGGCCAGAAGCAACGGATACGCGGTATCGGTGCCGCTGGTATACCACGATGTGGCGTTGGGAATTATCAACCTCTTCTTCGATGCCCATGTGCCCATCAACGCTGAACGAATGCGGCTGTTCGAGACGCTGGCCGCCTCTGCCGCCGTTTCCATAGCTAACGCACAGCTCTACGAACGCACACTGGAACAGCATTCTTCAGACAATGATGCCTCATACACGTTCGGGCTGCGACTTGCGTCCTGATTCGCGCCACACTCCTCTTCCCCTTCATTTTTGATCTCCAATCCATCTGGTCGTCCCATGTCCTTGACATTCGTAATTCTCAGGCTTAACATACTTACGCATAGCGCAAGGAGGGGTTTTCCGATGATGGAGCAAATAGTCAAAGCGAACAGAAGCTACCGGCGTTTTCATGAGGAGATCAGCATTGACGTTGGTATTCTGCGGCGGCTGGTCAACATGGGCAGGCTCTCCGCTTCGGCGGCGAATCTGCAGCCGTTGAAGTACATCATATCAGGCGATCCTGAAACGAACGCAAAGATTTTTCCGACGACGGCGTGGGCAGGCTACCTGAAAGACTGGCCCGGACCTGCTGAAGGCGAGCGGCCCAGCGCATACATCATCATCCTCGGCGACACGGAGATCAGCAAAGGCTTCGGGTGCGATCACGGCATCGCGGCGCAGAGCATCCTCCTGGGGGCCGCTGAGAACGGCATCGGCGGGTGCATGATAGGTTCGATCCAGCGAGACGATCTGCGGCAATCGCTGAACATACCGGACAGATATGATATACTTCTCGTGCTGGCGCTGGGTTACCCGAATGAGGCGGTACTACTGGAAGACGTGGGACCGGATGGAGAAATCAAATATTATCGTGATGCGCAGGGCGTACACCACGTGCCTAAGCGCACTTTGGGCGAAGTTATTATCGGAGAATACTAGGAGACCACTATGACTGAGATCAGCAGACGTGAATTCCTTCAGCAATCGGCGGCGGCAGCGGGCAGTGTGGCGCTGCTTGGCGGGAGCGCCCTGGCGGCGGACAACGCACCGGCAAAACCGGTTTCGCCGAATGAGGTCATCCGCATTGCCACCATCGGATGCGGCGGAATGGGCAACGCACATCTCGGCGCGCTGACAAACCTGAAGAACAGCGGATACCCGGTCGAGATCGTCGCTGTGAGCGATGTGTACCAGGTTCGCCTGGACGCCGCTACCGCTCGAACCGGCGCCAAACCTTACTCCGACTACCGCAAGATTCTTGAGCGTAAGGACATTGACGCGGTCTCCGTTGCCGCGCCGGACCACTGGCATTCCCGCATCACCATCGAAGCAGCGGATGCAGGCAAGGACGTTTACTGCGAGAAACCTATGACCCATTGGCGCGATCTGAAGGAAGCGCAGGACGTGGTTGCGGCCATCGCCCGAAACAAGCGGGTGATGCAGGTCGGCACGCAGTTCGTGTCCAGCAGCCTGTGGGAAGAGACAGGATCTCGGATTAAATCCGGCGCGATTGGGAAAGTAATCCACGCGCAGGGCAGCGATATGCGTAATGGCCCGATAGGAGTGTACGATCCGAAGAGCAACGACGGGCAGGCAGACCCGACCAAGAACCTCGACTGGAAGATGTGGCTCGGCCCCGCTAAGAAGCGCGACTGGGACCCCGGCAGGTTCTTCGCATTCCGGTCGTTCTGGGACTACTCCGGCGGCTGCGGAACGGACTTCCTGCCGCACATCATGACACCGCTCGTGCGCACCATGGGACTCGGATTCCCGAAGCGCGTCAGCGGAACCGGCGGGCAGTACCAGCTCAAGGACGGGCGTGAGGTACCTGATATCTTCACGATAACCATGGAGTACGCGGACGGGCCTTCGGTACTGTTGATCGCGTCACTGGCGAACGACTCCAGTCTTCCGTGGGTAATTCGCGGGCATACCGGCACCATCACGATGGACCTGGGCAAGTCGGTCATCGCGCCGCAGAAAGCGGTGACCGGTGAAGCGCCTGGTGAGGAAATCGTTGCCAAGCGAGGCTGGTCGCTTGAGGAGCACTTCAGGGATTTCCTGGACTGCGTGAAGGTTCGGCGAAAACCCCGGAGCAACGAGATGCTGGGGTATCAGGTGATGACGGCGCTGCACATGGGCATCCACTCGTACCAGACCGGTCGGAGCATGGCGTTCGACCAGGCAACCGGGAGAGCGAGATTTGTGTAGTTGAGTGTGGGAGTATGGGAGTCCGAACATCCATCCGCCGCGGCGGATCAACTTTCAACTTCCAACACCGAACGTCAGAGGAGACCATATGTTCACAGGCTTGATTGAAGAAAAAGGCAAGGTCGTGCGGGTGAGTCCCGGCGCGGGCGGGGTGAAGCTCACCGTGCAGGGGCCGATGGTGTCCGAGGGTCTGAAGCTGGGTGACAGCGTGGCGGTCAACGGCGTGTGCCTGACAGCGGTGCAGATCGCGCCCCCGATGCTCACGTTCGACGTGGTGCGAGAGACCGTGGAGCGCAGCACGATCGGTCGGCTGAGGCCGGGGAGCAGCGTGAACCTGGAACGGGCGTTGCGCGCGGGCGACCGGATGGGCGGGCACATGGTTCAAGGCCATGTGGACAGCGCCGGCGTTATTCGCGACATTCGCAGAGGCGGCTCGGAGACCGTCATTCGCTTTGAAGCCCCCCCTGAGGTCATGCAACTGGTGGTGGAGAAAGGCTCCATCGCGGTTGACGGCATCAGCCTGACCGTGGCAGAAGTAGGCAAGGAGTGGTTCGAAGTCGCCGTGATTCCGCACACATTAGCGGAAACCACGCTCGGCGATGCGGCCCAGGGTAGCACGGTGAACCTCGAAACTGATATAATAGGAAAGTACGTATACAAGTTTGTTAGCAAAACCGAGGCCGGCGGCGACCAGCGGCTGCTGGATAAGCTGGCGGAGGCGGGATTCATGGGATGATGAGTGAGACGTGATGAGTGAACTTTGGCGGGAAGGTTTGCTAGACCTGACAAGCAGTTCACGTATCACTCATCACTCATCACGGTGATCTCGGAACCACAGGGGTCAGGAGCAATAGCAGGCGTATGAGTAAGAGTAAGAACAGTGATGTGTTCTGTTCGATAGAAGAGGCTATACAGGAAATACGCGAGGGGAAGATCCTCATCGTGGTTGATGATGAAGACCGCGAGAACGAAGGCGACTTCATCATGGCGGCGGATATGGTCACGCCTGATGCAATCAACTTCATGGCCAAACACGGGCGCGGGCTGGTCTGCCTGTCAACCACGCAGAAGCGGCTGGAAGAACTGCGGCTGGATATGATGGTGGACAAGAACACCGCGCTCCTGGGTACGCCGTTTACGGTGAGTGTGGACGCGGTTCACGGCACAACCACGGGCATCTCCACGTTCGACCGTGCGCAGACGATCAAGGTAATCATAGACCCGAACACCAAGCCATCCGACCTCGCGCGACCGGGACACATTTTCCCACTGGCGGCCAGGCCGGGCGGCGTGCTAAAGCGCTCCGGCCACACAGAGGCGGTGGTGGATTTCTCCAGACTGGCCGGACTGTACCCAGCGGGCGTGTTGTGCGAGATTATGAGCGAAGACGGCACCATGGCCCGATTGCCGGAACTCCAGGAGATCGCGAAAGAGCATGACCTGAAGATCGCCACCATAGCGGATCTCATCAAATACCGTCGGCGCACGGAGCGGCTGATCCACAAGAGGACGAGCACGATGCTGCCCACCAGGTTCGGCGAGTTTGCCCTCCATGCCTATGAAACGGATGTGGACGACAAGCCCTATCTGGCGCTGGTCATGGGCGATGTTACGGACGGTGAACCGGTTCTGGTGCGCATACACTCTAGCTGCGTGACGGGCGACATTTTGCACTCACTGCGCTGCGATTGCGGCGACCAGTTGGACCGCGCGATGCAGAAGATTGCCGAAGAAGGCCGGGGCGTTCTGCTCTACATTTTCCAGGAAGGCCGCGGAATCGGGCTGATTAACAAGCTGAAGGCTTATGCGCTCCAAGATCAGGGGTATGATACTGTGGAGGCGAACGAGCGCCTGGGATACCCTGCCGACCTGCGGGAGTACGGCATTGGCGCGCAGGTGCTGATAGACCTGGGAGTAAAGAAGATCAGGTACATGACCAACAGTCCATCCAAACTGGCCGGGCTGGAGGGTTATGACCTTGAGATAGTGGAACGTGTGCCGCTGATTGTGGAGCCAAACCGCAACAGCAAGCGGTATCTGGCAACCAAGAAGGAAAAGCTCGGACACATGCTGTAGGGATGATTAGTGAACTACATCCAGCACCCCCCTCGCCCATTATTGGGAGAGGGGCAGGGGGTGAGGGTATCTCATCACTTATCACGTTTGGACGGAGGATAAACGTATGGCTAAGACATTTGAGGGTAAGTTGCTGGCTGAAGGGCTGAAGTTCGGGATAGTGGTCAGCCGGTTCAACGAGTTCATCACGAAGAAACTGCTTGACGGCGCGCAGGACGCATTGAAGCGGCACGGCGGCTCTCCGGACAGCGTGGAGATCGCCTGGGTACCGGGAACATTCGAGATACCGCTTGTGGCGCAGAAGATGGCTAAGTCCGGCAAGTACGATGCCGTGATCTGCCTGGGTGCGGTTATCCGAGGGGCGACGCCTCACTTCGACTACATTGCAGGCGAGTGTACCAAGGGCATCGCGCAGGTTGGCATGCAGACGGGCGTACCCACCATCTTCGGCGTGATCACCAGCGACACCATCGAGCAGGCGATCGAGCGGGCGGGCACCAAAGTCGGCAACAAAGGCTTCGACGCCGCCGAAGCCGCCATAGAAATGGCGAACCTTCTCAAAGAAATTGCGTAATAGAGAATGGGGCAATGGCTAATGGAAACCTTGTCGCAATCAGCCATTAACCATTCTCTTAAGGGGTGCTGAACTATGAAGAAGCTTATTTCGTACGTGGCGATATTTGTGTTCGGTTTCGGCGCATGTGCGTTCATTCTAAACAACTACGGATTCCTGCCAACCGGCGGCAGCAAGACCGTTATGGAGGCGCTAAATAAACGCCCAATCACGTCCAACATGAAGGGCATGAATGCGGTCGCGGATGCAGCAGCCAAGATCGGTCCGGCTATCGTCAATATCCACACGGTTACCGGACAGCAAGTCTTCCCGGACTTTATGGCAACGGCGATACGGAAGGGCGCAGGCTCCGGCGTCATCATCAGTAAGGATGGATACATACTTACGAATAATCACGTCGTCGCCGGTGCAAACGATATCACTGTCGCACTCGCGGACGGGCGAAATTTCAAAGCTCGCGTGGTGGCCCGAAATGATACATCGGACCTGGCGGTAGTGAAGGTAAACGCAAAGGATCTCCCAGTTGCGGAACTGGGCGATTCATCCGCGCTTCGCCCCGGAGACTGGGCTATAGCGATTGGAAACCCGTTTGATAAAGGCAATAGCGTAAGCTTGGGGATTGTGAGCGCGATTCACAGGGACGAGATGGTCCAGGAGGGCAGAATGCTCCCTGACATGATTCAGACCGATGCGGCGATCAATCCAGGAAACAGCGGAGGCGCGCTGGCGAACATCAACGGTCAGGTCATAGGGATCAATACCGCTATCTACTCCACTGGTCCTGGCGCGGGTAATATCGGCATCGGTTTCGCCATACCCATCAACGCAGCAAAGCAGATCGCGAAGGATCTTATTGAAAAGGGTAGCGTCGTTCGCGCTTACCTTGGTGTAATTGTAGCCAATCTGCAGGGTGACATGGGTGACTACTACAAGCAGAACGGATTCAAAGGCAACAAGGGAGCAGTGGTCTATCAGATACAGCCTGACAGTCCCGCAGCGAAGAGCGGACTCATACAGGGAGACGTCATCGTCAAGATTGACAATGAATCTGTTGGCGGCGCGGAAGATGTGACGAAGATATTCCAGAAGCGCAAGGTCGGCCAGTTGGTGCGGTTGACCGTGTGGCGAGATGGACAGACCAAACTCGTGGTCGCAAAACTGGGCGAGATGCCTGTGGACATGTAGTGTGCGACCCCAAACAGAAATCGGAAGGGCGGCTGCGAATTATTCGACGGCCGCCTTTTTCTTTAGTCCCCCATCATTGGCATCGGCCCGGCTTTCCGTTAGCCGCAGATGCGTGCGAGCGCCCATAGTACGTGGTCCCGAAGCACAGGATCAGGGTCGGCGGATGCTTCGGTGAGCGCCGGAACAGCCGAGGGATCGCCGATATTGCCAAGCGCAACGGCGACGTTTCGGCGGAACCGATTGCGGCGAATCCATCCTGCTGTGGTGGGCGCGACCCGCTCCTTGAACTCCGACGGCGTGATGTTGAGGAGCGGCAGGAGTTCGGGCGATGCACCTAGTCCGCGCGATGGATGGAACTCATCCACGTTGCCGGGTATGGCGCACTTGTTGAGCGGGCAGACGGACTGGCAGGTATCGCAGCCGTAGATGCGTGTTCCCAGCTTTTCACGGAGTTCAAGGGGGATTGAGTCCTTCCGCTGGGTGACCGCCGAGAGACACCGCTGAACGTCCACCCTACCCGGCTCGGTTATCGCGCTGGTCGGACACGCTCTGATGCACAAGTCGCACTCGCCGCAGATATTCTTAGGCGCGTGGACATCAGGTTCAAGTTCCAGGTCCGTGACCAACTCGCCGAGCGCCACCCACGAGCCGTACTCACCGACGTACACACATGAGTTTTTCCCTGGGGAACCAACGCGCGCGCGGATGGCGGTGGCACGGTCGGACATGGAATGAGTGTCGGCATACTGGTGGATTTCGGTCTGCTTGCCGAACTCCGCACGCAGAGCTTGGGAAAGTGCGAACAGTCTGCTCTGCATGACGGGATGATAGTCAAGCCCCCTGGCAAACCGTGCGAGCCAGCCACGCGGAGCGTCGGACTGATCAGTCCGATCTGGCTGATCTGACAGATACGAGAGTGCGACCGATATGATAGACCTGGCATTCGGGTGGGCCTCCGAGAACCCGTCACCCGGCGTTACGGTGGTAATCCCCACCGCGTGGAAACCGACCTCTCGTGCCAGCGATTTGACCCGATCTTCTACAGACATTGTCTTGCTGCCGTCACTATCTCATTCAGCGCCTTGTCAAGATCGTCAGGCATCGGCTCAGGCATGTGCGTGCGGAGGACTTCCTCTTTGCGCGCACGGCAGCGGGACTCCATATCGGACGCACCACCGTCAAGCCAGGCCTGATAGTAATCGCGGTCGAGAAGCCGTGGAAACCACAGCTCGCGACGAAAATGCTCGGCGGTGTGCTCGCTGTCTATGAACGGTTCGCCCGAGTCAATCACGTCCAGCCCTAGCGCATCGTCGCTCAGATCAAGCCCGCGCATCATGCTCTCAACGTAGGCAATGACCTCGTTCTGCATCGTCAGGATGTCCAGTGACGACGCCTGGTCAACGCCGGAGATGCCCATGTGGCCGAAGATATCCGCGCCCGCCGCGGCTCCCATGGCAAGCGTGATGCCCGCCTCCATACCGGCCTGCGCATCGGGACGTTTGGCATCGGTCAGGCCGACGTTGATGTAGACCGGCAGCCCGTAGCGCTTGCCCATCTGGGTCATGGCCACGCCGAATATCGCCTGCTCAGGCCCGCTGAAAATCATCTGAGTGGTGCGCATATCGAACGCATGGCAGATGCCGCCGTAGCAGACCGGCATGCCGGACTGGACGAGCTGCGTGATGCATACGCCTGCGAGGATTTCCGCGTTCTCCTGGGCCAGGGTCCCGGCGATCGTCCCCGGCGCCGAGATACCCATCTGAGCCATCGGGCCGATTGGCACCGGCAGGTTCAGCCGGGCGGTCTCATAGAGCAGGTCAATGCCGTTGAATGGGAATCGCAACGGGCTGATCGGCTCAAGGAACGGGTAGCAGACCGGGAATTCGCGCGCCTTCGCCTCGCTGCCGCGCAGGGCGATCATCATGTCGTTCAGGTATTTGGCCGATGCTCGGTCGTGGTACCAAAACGTGATCGGCTTGGTGGTGTTCCGCAGCATCGTCGCCATGACCTCAACGCAGCGGTACGACACATCCATCTCATGCGGGTCGGACATAGCGCCGGGAATGGTGATGCAGTCCATGTCGTCGGCAAACCGAGCGGCAGTGGCGACGTCGTCAAGGGTAGCAAAGCGCCGCTGTTGGCAGGGCTCGTCCACCCAGTGCGCCTCGCCGGCGATTGTGTTGTAGTTCCGCTTGCCGAACCCGAACTCGGCCTTGCGGTTCAGGTCTCGCCCGTAGATCGTGAACTGCTTACCCGCCTGGCTTATGGATCGCGCAACCAGCTCGGCGGGAATGCGCACCCGCTTGGCGTCCCAGTCCACACTCGCGCCTGCGTCGGCAAACCTTGAAAGCATATCATCGTGCGGCACGTGTACGCCCGTGCGCTCCAGAATGGCGAGCGAGGCGTTGTGTATGCGTTTGATCTGATCTTCGGTCAGTATTTGTGCGATCATTGGGTCTCCATGGTACCGCCGGCATCCTGCCGGCATCTTCCGGAAGCCGGCAAGCTGCCGGCGCTACGGCGTTACCGGGCCGCGAACTGCGGCAGGTACTCCGCCTGGGCGGTGAGCAGGTCGTCCGCCAACTTCTCCGCAGTCACGACCGAATCCGCCGAGCCGTCCAGCACCAGCGCCTGGATGAACTTCCGGCGGCTGCCCTCAAGCGCTGCATCCACAATAGTCTCGACCCACTGGAACCTGGCGGCAAGCGTACCAACGATTCCCGGCGAAAGCGGCGAAAGCGTGATGGGCTTGAGACCCGACGCATCGGCGATGCATGGACTCTCCACGATGCTCTCCGCAGGCAGATTGGGTGCCTGGCCACGGTTTGGAAGGTTCGCGGAAAAGACCCTGCGTCCGTCCTGCCTTATGCAGTCTATGATCTCGATCACCTGCTCGTGCTCGCCGCTGATGCGCTTGAAATACTCCTCGTCCAGCGGCTCCTTGGAGAACGCATCGGCCCTCATTTCGCTGAAGGTCTGGTCGCCCCCTGCAATCGTGCCCTCAAAGCTGAACGCGTCAACCCCCAACTTCTTGCCGTAGTAGTCGCCGCTGCGGAAGTACTGCGGGAAAAATTCGGTGATGTGACGATCAAGCACGGCCGGAAACGCGCCAAAGAGATCGAACATCTCCCATGTGAATATGTCCAGTTCATCCGGCGGGGTCTTTTCGCGCTGGGCGATTCTTTCCTTCGCGAAGGCCTGAATCTTCGGCATGGCGTCCTGGCCGTCAACGCGGACCTCGGTGAACCAAGTCAGGTGATTCATCCCCACGGCCGTGTACTGCACACGTGAGATGTCCGCGCCAAGCACCCAGGCCAAGTGGTGCGCCACACCGTTCACGCCGTGGCACAGGCCGACCATGTTCGCGCCGGTGGCCTTTCGGACGCCCCGGCAGACCGGGCCCATGGGGTTGCCGTAGTTGAAGAAGAGGGCATTCGGCGCAAGGTCGAGCACGTCCTGCGCCACCCCGACCATTGCGTGTATCATGCGCAACGCACGTGATGAGCCGCCTGGCATGACGCTGTCACCCACGGGCTGGTAGATGCCGTACTTGCGAGGGATGAACACATCCTGCTCCCAAGCGCGCCGTCCGCCAACGCCGATGGTGCAGATGATGGCGGTAGCATCGCGTAGCACGTCCCGCCGGTCGGTGGAAGCAGAGAGCTTGATAGGTGACTTCCGGGCCTCTATCATCTTCCGCGAGAGTCCTTCCGCAACCGCAAGGGCATCCGGGTCAACGTCAACCAGCGCGAGTTCGCATCCCTCGCCCCGGTTGATAAGATCAGCAACCAACCCTCTTGTGAAACTGGCGCTCCCCGCACCGACTAGTACGAACTTCACTTTCATATCCGTCTCCTATGGAAAAGACCGCAGGCAGTGCATCCGTCAAGGGTACTCCGTCTGCGGTCCATGGTCTTCAGTCTGGTATCCGTATTCCTGCTAAGCTGCGGATTCGGTGGGCATTGTGATTGCAACATACTCGGCAATAGATTGAGATACCGGAATCGGCAAACCGTCTTCCAGCATCCCTGCAATATGCATCTCGATAGCCCCATGCATGTTGCGCTCTGTTTCCTCGACCGTCTTTCCCGTGGCAACGCACCCGGGCAGGTCCGGTGAATAGGCAGAATAGTTCTTGTTAGCCTTCTCGATAACTATGAGAAAACGATACATGTTTGCCTCCTACCTCAGTCCAGCCTGCTCCAGTATGCTACGCAGCGTCTTTGGAGCCAGTTCATCGCTTGGATGACCGGCTATCGTCACTCGGCCTGGTTTTTCCAGATGCTTATACTGGCGATGGCTCCCCTGGGTTTTCACAATATACCACCCATCATCTACAACCAGCTTGACTGCATCGCGCACTTTCATTCCAAGCACCTACTTGCGCTGCCCAGTCACGTGCATGGCCAGACGCGTATTCTTCTACAACACCGACTTCACCGCTTTGACGATGTCATCCCTGCCGGGGACGCAGACATCCTCAAGCGGCTCGCTCATCGGAATCGGCACGTCCTTACCGGCCAGGATCACCGGCGGGGCGTCCAGATAGTCAAATGCCACTGTGCCGTCAGCGAACTTGTACTCCATGACCTGCCGCGCGATGGTCTCACCCATGCCACACTTCGGGAAGCCTTCGGAAACAGTTATCAGCCGTCCGGTCTTGCGGACGGAATTCGCGATTGTCTCCACATCCAACGGCTTCAGTGTGCGCGGATCAATCACCTCGACGTTGATCCCCTCTTTCGCCAGCTCGCACGCTGCGTCCATCGCAAAGTGGAGCTGTCGGCAGTAGGCCACCACCGTGGCATCCGTGCCCTCGCGCTTCACGTCGGCGACTCCGATGGGGATGATGTACTCCTCGGTCGGAACCGGGCCCATCACGCCGCTGTAGAGCACCTTATGCTCGATGAAGATGATCGGGTTGTCGTCCCGAATGGCCGCCTTCAGCAGGCCCTTAGCGTCATACGGTGTGGACGGCATGACCACGATCAGGCCGGGGATATGGACAAACCACGCCTCCAGGCTCTCGGAGTGGTGAGCCGCAATGCACCGACCGACGCCGCCCTCGGTTCGCAGTACGCACGGAACCTTGGTCTTGCCGCCGAACATGTAGCGGTTGTATGCCATGTTGTGGACAATCTGGTCTGATGCGATTGTCACGAAGTCAATGTACATGATCTCGGGGATCGGGCGGATGCCTCTCATAGCCGCACCTGCCGCCGCGCCCGCAATTGCCGCTTCGGAGATGGCCGTGTCAATCACCCTGTCGCCGCCAAACTCAGCATACAGGCCTCTGGTAGCTGCATATGCGCCGCCGTACAGGCCCACGTCCTCGCCCATGATGACCACGGTCTTGTCACGCTTCATCTCTTCACGCTGAGCCTCGACCACCGCCTGACCATATGTGAGAATCGGCATGCCGTGCTTGGCTTCGAACTTACCTGTCGCATCCTTGTTCAGCTTGGGCAGGGCGGACTTCGCCGCACCGCCGGACTGCTCGCGGACAAACGCGCGGATATCGTCCTCGATGGCCTTGACCTTCGCCATAATCGGCTTTTCCGCGGCCTTGTCAGCAGCGAACTTCGCCTCGTCCAACGGTACATACACGTCGTCGAAAAGCTCGCCGGGATCGGGATACGGGCTATCCTGCGCAAACTGAGTGGCAACTTCA
The DNA here is from genome assembly GCA_025358205.1 of Armatimonadota bacterium. Taxonomy (GTDB): domain Bacteria; phylum Armatimonadota; class UBA5829; order DTJY01; family DTJY01; genus JANYKG01. The sequence continues at coordinate 18,449 of JANYKG010000006.1, read as the reverse complement.
ATCGTCTTGGTTGCAGTCGCCTTGATCTTGTCCACTTCCGCCTGCTTGAACCCAAACTCATCCACCATCCGCTTGCCGAAACACTCGATGGGGCACTTGCACTTCCACTCAGCTTCCTCTTCCTTGCTGCGGTAGATGCGCTGATCGCTTATGGAGTGGCCGAACCACCGGTATGTCTTCGCCTCGATTAGCGACGGCCCGCCGCCCTTGCGCGCACGGTCAACCGCCTTGGTGATGGATTCGCGCACAGCCAGTATGTCCATGCCGTTCACTATCTCGCTGGGTATGCCGTATGCCGCCGCACGGTCTGCCACGTTCTCGATTTTCGAGGCTGTACCGGCGTCTGCAACCGACTTCTGGTTGAACGGGACGGACATGCCGTAGAGGTTGTTCTCGCAAATGTATACAATGGGAAGCCCGCCGAGCAGCGTTGCGCCCATGTTCAGGGCCTCGTGGAAGCTGCCGGTGTTGGTCGCGCCGTCACCGAAGAAGCAGAGCACCACGTTGTTCGTGCCTTTCAGCTTCTCCGCCATCGCCGCGCCGGTCCCGATGGGGATGTTGCCGCCGACGATGCCGGTGGACCCCAGGTTGCCCTTCTGAACGTCCGCGATGTGCATGGAGCCGCCGCGTCCCTTGCAATAACCGGTGGCCCTGCCCATCAGTTCGGCCATCATCTTGTTCCAGTGTTCCTGCCGCTCGCCTTCCGTGTGCGCGTGCTTCACGCCGATAGCGCCGCAGTGTCCGTGCCCACGGTGGGTGCTGGCGATGACGTCATCCTCGGTGATGGTCGAAATCGCGCCGACCGCCACGCCCTCTTCTCCTGCGTATAGGTGGGATGCGCCCTTAATAACGCCGATCTTCAGGAGTTCGGCGACCTTCTCCTCGAAGAACCTTATCTCACACATCTGGCGCAGGAAGTCAGCAATCTGATCTTTACTGAGCCCGGTGATGGGTTTGTCGGAACTAATTTTTTTCTTGCCAGCCATTAAACTACCCCTTTGTTCTAGCCTAGATTATTCGCGACACGAAGAATCTAGGACCTTCTGAGCATTATTCACTCTGTTTGTGAATAATGCGGTCCAAGCGCGCACCCGGCCAAAGCCGACTATTATTCATGCGGCGCCGCAACCATTTGAACCTGATTTCACACCAGCATTTTACCTCTCTGAGCGGCCCAAAGTCAACTATAAGGAAGGAGGCGCGCACGATTTTCCTTGACCGATAGGGCCAATGCTGGTATACTCAGATATATGGACACCCCGATCGCCCGCACGAAGCGGAGGCGGGGTGTTTTCGTGTCATAGCAGCCCGCATTATTCATAAAAAGCATGAATAATGCTCGGAAGGCCGCGGATTATGCGGGACATGCATAGTCCGCGCTAGGTGATTGCCGTGCAGAAAGACAGGACATGAGATTCTTCAAAGGATTGTTTCAGAAGGTTGACCAGGTGCTCACCGGGCGCAGGCCCGTTGACGATGAGCTATTCGATGATCTGGAAGAGGCGCTGATCCAGGCTGACGTGAATATCCATACCACCATGGCCGTGGTGAACGATCTCCGCGACGCATCCCGCAAGGAACGCATCAACGATTCGGATGCCATCAAAGAACGCCTGAAGGATGATCTGGTCAAGGTACTCACCGCCAACGCGGATGAGCATTTGCGCTGGTCGCCCAGTCCCCCGACGGTCTACCTGGTGGTGGGCGTCAACGGCGTGGGCAAGACCACGTCAATCGCCAAGATGGCGGCGCGGTTCAAGTCGCAGGGAAAGAAAGTGATGCTCGCAGCGGCGGACACGTTCCGAGCGGCGGCCATTGACCAACTAGAGATATGGGCGAACAGGACAGGTGTGGATATCATCAAACAGCGCGAGGGTGCGGACCCGGCGGCGGTGGTATATGACGCGCTTCAGGCGGCCAAGTCGCGCGGGGCCGACATCGTTATCTGCGACACGGCGGGCAGGCTGCACACAAAGAAGAACCTTATGGAAGAGCTGAAGAAAATCGGCCGCGTGGTGGAGCGCGAGCTTGGCCGCGAGCCGGACGAAGTTCTGCTGGTGCTGGACGCCACTTGCGGGCAAAACGCGGTCAGCCAGGCAAGAGAGTTCAAGGAAGCGGTGCCGATCACGGGCATCATTCTGGCAAAGCTGGACGGAACGGCGAAGGGCGGCATCGTGATTACGCTGAAGGATGAGCTGGGGATACCGATCAAGCTGGTCGGCACGGGCGAAAAATGCGAGGATATTGATGAGTTCGATTCCAGGGACTTTGTGTCCGCGCTTTTCGGTTGATATGCTTGTTCGGACATACTATGGGACAAAAAGTTTGACAAAAACACGTCCGTTTCTGTATACTAACCTTTGCCCTTTCTGGCAATAACTGGTTTGACATGTTTGAAAGCCTGTCCGAAAAACTGCAGAACGTGTTCAACCGGCTGCGTGGTAAGGGCGTCCTATCCGAACAGGACGTGAATGAAGCCTTGCGCGAGGTGCGTCTGGCGCTGCTTGAGGCCGACGTAAACTTCCGAGTCGTCAAGGACTTCATGGGTAAGGTAAAAGAGCGTGCCGTGGGGCAGGAGATACTGCAAAGTCTCAGCCCAGTGCAGCACGTGATTAAGATAGTAAACGAGGAGCTGGTTGCGCTCCTTGGCGGCAGCGATGTGGGGCTGACGTTTGCGCAGAAGCCGCCCACGGTTATCATGCTGGTGGGACTGCAAGGCTCAGGCAAAACGACAACCGCCGCAAAGCTGGCGAATCTGATGCGTAAGCAAGGGCGAAAGCCGCTGCTGGTAGCCGCTGACGTATACCGTCCGGCGGCCATAAAGCAGCTTCAGGTCCTCGGGGAGCAACTGGGGATACCGGTTTTCGCGCTCGGTGACAAGCAGGATCCGGTGCATATCGGTAAGTCCGCGCTGGGCGCGGCGGAGGTCGGCGGTCAGGATGTTATCATCCTTGATACCGCGGGCCGCCTGCACATAGACGAGCAAATGATGGACGAGCTGGCCCGACTGAAGGCTACCCTTTCGCCGCAGGAGGTGCTGCTTGTAGTGGATGCCATGACCGGGCAGGATGCGGTCAACGTCGCCGAACAGTTTAACTCGGCGCTGGGTGCGGATGGTTTCATAGTCACAAAACTCGATGGTGACGCCAGAGGCGGAGCGGCTCTGTCTATCAAGGCAGTGACCGGCAAGCCGATCAAGTTTGCGGGCGTCGGCGAGAAGATGGACGCGCTGGAACCGTTCTACCCCGAGAGAATGGCGTCTCGGATTCTGGGAATGGGCGATGTGCTCAGCCTGATCGAAAAGGCTGAGGCGTCCGTAGACCAGAAGATGGCCGAAGAACTGGAGCGCAAACTCAAGGAAAACAAGTTCGATTTCGAGGACTACCTTGGGCAGCTTCAGCAGATGAGGAAGATGGGGCCGCTTGACCAGATCCTCTCCATGATACCGGGCATGAACACGAAGAAGCTCGAAGGCGTGGAGATAGACGAAGGTCAGTTGAACAGGGTGGAGGCAATCATTCGCTCCATGACCCTGAAGGAGCGGCATCATCCTGAAACCATCAACGGCAGCAGACGCAGACGGATTGCGCTTGGAAGCGGTACGAGCGTTCAAGAGGTGAACCGGCTCATGAATCAGTTTGAGCAGATGCGCAAGATGATTCGTGAAATGGCCGGCATGGAACAGGGCGGAAAGCGCAGAGCCGTGCCCAGATCGTTCTTCAACTAGCACGTGAAGGGCTTTTAGCAGGAATAAAGCAAGACTCAACGGAATGGTAAGTTACCAAAGGAGGACAGGACTTGTCAGTTAAGATCAGACTGAGACGCATGGGCGCTAAGGGACGGCCCTTTTATAGAGTGGTCATAGCAGATAGCCGCAGAGCGCGCAACGGACGGTTCATCGAGGCTATCGGCACGTATGACCCCAACACCGACCCCGCGACCATAAAGATTGACGAAGAGAAGGCTCTTCTCTGGATGGGCCGTGGCGCGCAGGCAACGGACACCACACAGGCGCTGCTGAAGAAGCAGGGCATCGTGGCCAAGTTCCTTGCATCCAAGGGTCAGGGCGTGGAGGCCGTAGTAGTTGAAGAGGCTCCCGCACCTGTAGAGGAGAAAAAGAAGCCGGTTGCCAGGAAGAAGAAGGCTGACGTTGCTGAAGAAACGCCCGCAGCAGTAGCCGAATCAATTGAAGAGAAGCCGGTCGCCCGGAAGAAGAAGACCGAAGTAGTAGAAGCAGAGCCGGTTGCAGTTGCCGAAACCGTTGAAGAGCAGCCGACAGCCGAAGTTGCCGAAGAAGCGCCGGTAGCTATCGAGGCTGAAGCAGTAGAGGAGAAGACGGCTGAATAGCGGGAGCCGATCCAGGGCATGGGGGCCGCAAGCCTTCAACCTTGAATCCTCTATCCCGCACACCGAAAGGAGTTGTTCGGGTTGAAGGATATGATCGAGTATCTGGTAAAGGCTCTGGTGGATGAGCCGGAACAGGTGAACATCACCGAAGTTCCAGGGGAAGAGTCCACAACGTATGAGATCAGAGTTGCTGCGGACGATCTGGGCAAGGTCATCGGCAAGCAGGGTAAGATCGCTAATTCACTTCGCACGATAGCGAAGGCTGCGGCGATGAAGGACAAGAAGCGCGTCTACGTAGAGATTATCCCTTGACGGGCGAATCTTGCACATGTTGATCCATCGCAAGGTGATAGTTAAGACGATAGTCACCGAGCAGTTCAAGATGGAATTGCTTGCGCGTCTGCGTAAAGCTCAGCGCGAGATTGAGTTATCGCGTCAAGACTTGGAGCTTCAGGGGCGAAAATACCTGACTGAGTTGCAGGGTAAAGACCCGGCTCGGGCAGATTCTTTTCGTCAGAAGTTGGAGCGCCAACTGCAGAAACGAGATGAGCTGAACGCAAAGCTCACCGCCGAGATCGCGGCAGCCGAAGCGTTGGAACTTGAGTCGGAGTATCGGCAGACCGATGTTGACGGGCTGGTTGAAGTCCATGTGGGCGACAACCTGAACGACAAACTGGTGGCAGCCGAGATAGTAGCGCGAGATGGATTGATCGTGGAGATAAGGAACCAATGACGGGCGACAACCGCTGGGCCGCATTATTCACAAGAAACGTGGATAATGCTAAGAAGGCCCTGGAGCACTCATTTCATGAGTAATCCAGGTTGGGAAGTAGTTATCGGCGAGGTGTGCGCTCCGTTTGGGTTCAAGGGTGACGTAAAGGTCATCCCGCTTACCGATCATCCTGAGCGTTTCGAGATGCTTGACGAGGTGTTTGTGGGCAGAGACGAAACCCACGGGCGCGTATTCGGCATCGAGAGCGTGGCTGTCCGAAACAACGGCATTTCCATGAAGTTCGCGGGAGTGGACGACCTGACCAAGGCGGAGCTTCTGCGGGGCATGGAAGTGCGCATCAGGCTCTCGGACGTTGCGCCGCTCCCCGAAGGCGAATACTATGTGGATGATGTCATCGGGTTGGACGTGGTGACCACCGACGGCAAAAGCCTGGGGACGATCACCGAGATCATCAGGTCTCCGGCGAACGATGTGTACGTGACCGATCAGGCCATGATACCGGCAGTGAAAGAGTTTGTGGTCAGCATGGACATGGACACGCGGCTGATGGTGGTCAGGCCGATGGAAGGACTGGAGCGGGAATAGCTGATGAGGGTGGATATCCTTACCGTCTTCCCGGAAGTCATTCGCAGCGGAGTGGATTACAGCATCGTGAAACGCGCGCAGGAGAAGGGCGCGGTCACGGTCTGCGTACATAACATTCGGGATTTCACCGAAGACAAGCATAGGACCACGGACGAGCCGCCATACGGTGGGGGTGCCGGAATGGTCATGAAGCCCGAGCCGATTTTCAGAGCGGCCGAGCAGATAAAAACCGAATATTGGACCGACCAAAGCCGGGTGATAATGCTCTGTCCGCAAGGTGAGCCGTTCACTCAGCGGAAGGCGGAAGAGCTGTCCATGCTCCCGCATCTCGTTTTGATCTGCGGCCACTACGAAGGCGTAGATGAACGGGTGAGAGAGCATCTTGTGGACGAGGAACTCTCCATCGGCGATTACGTATTAACAGGGGGGGAGCTGCCAGCACTGGTAGTCTTAGACTCAGTGGTGCGGCTGATCCCCGGTGTACTCGGAGGCGGCGAGTCTCCGCTGGATGAGTCCTTCTCGGAAGGACTGCTGGAGTATCCTCATTACACAAGGCCGGCGGACTTTCGGGGCTGGAAGGTCCCGGATGTGCTGCTCTCAGGCCATCACGGCGAGGTAGCCAAGTGGAGACGGTTTGAGTCTCTGAAACGAACGCTGAATCGGCGGCCCGATCTACTGGAGAAGGCCGATTTATTAGATGAAGACGAAGCAACAATCAAGAAGCTGAAGGAGTCCGGGTAATGTCTACGATCATTCAGGAAATCGAAAAAGCGCAACTCAAGGCTGAAAAGCCGGTGTTCGGCGTGGGTGACACCGTGAAGGTGCATGTCCGCGTCATTGAGGGCGGCAAAGAGCGCATTCAGATCTTCGAGGGCGTTGTCATCGCCAAGCGGCATGACAGCAACCGCGAGACCTTCATAGTCCGCAAGATCTCTCACGGTATCGGCGTGGAACGCACGTTCCTGCTGAACAGCCCGAGAGTGGCCAAGGTGGAAGCCATCCGCAAGGGTAAGGTCCGCCGCGCCAAGCTCTTCTATCTGAGAGACAAGATTGGAAAGGCCGCGAGAATCAAAGAAGCGAGATAATAAACCATGGATTGGCTGGCGAATATCACGCTTCCGTACATACTGGCTGCAGTAGCGGCGCTTCTGGTCATCTGGTTTATACTGGGCAAATCCCAGTCACCCACGGCAAAGTCTGCCGCCGAGGGTGTGGAGTCGGTGCTTATCGCGGTGGTGTTGGTCTTTCTCATCATCAGGCCGTTTGTCGTCCAGGCGTTTTACATACCGTCCGGGTCAATGCTGCCTACTTTGCAGTTGAGCGACCACATACTGGTGAACAAGTTCACCTATCGGTTCAGCGAGCCTAAGCACGGCGATATCGTGGTCTTCAAGTCACCGCCGTTGATACCAGGGGAGCAGATCTTAAACCGCGCGGAGTGGAACAAGGTAGCGGCAACGGTGACGGCTCCGGTTGGCAATAAGGGCGCAGTAAGGCTATCGCTCAATACCAGCCATCCCGAAGAACTTGCTAAAGTTCGTCAGGTCTGCATAATGGAGAACGGCAACTACGATCTCAGGTACGTGGATGCGTGGGCGGAGAACAGCAAGGTCGTAAAACTGAGCGGCGTGGAAGATGCCAATGCAGCCAAGGACCTCGTTGGGGCGCAGATCAGAGTGGTGGAAAAGGACTTCATCAAGCGACTGGTCGGCGTGCCGGGCGATGTGCTGCAAGTGGTTGCCGGCAAGGGGCTTATCCGAAACGGTAAACTCTTGAAGGAGCCTTACCTGGCTGAGCCGCCCGCTTACGATATGCCTCCGACGAAGGTGCCTGCGGGCATGTTATTCATGATGGGCGATAACCGAAACAACAGCAACGACAGCCACTTGTGGGGGTTCCTGAGTAGAGATCGAGTGGTAGGGAAAGCCCTGGTTCGATTCTGGCCGCTCAACCGCATGGGGATTCCCCACTGATTGAGAATCAAGATTCAGGCCTGGGGTCGAAACCCTGGGCCTTTTTGGCATTACCGGGATCGAATGGAGCCTGTAGACGCACCCTTTACGGGTGCGTCGGCCTGCAGGCATGAAGCCTGCGGCTACAGTGCAAACTCTATCATGTCGTGCGTGTTGTGAACAACTCGACCGAGTGTGTGCAATGGCAAAGATCAGACGCGAAGACATTGATCTGTGGGCGTATGAGCGCGACGCTTCGGCGCGGGGCATTCGTGTGATTGCCGGCATAGACGAAGCCGGCAGAGGTCCGCTCGCAGGGCCGGTGGTTGCGGCGGCTGTGATTCTGCCACTGGAGTGTGACGCGGACGGCATCTTCGATTCCAAGCAGCTAACCTCGCGAAAGAGGGATGCCGCGTTCGACAAGATTCATGCCACAGCGCTTGCCGTGGGCGTGGGTATAGTAGAAGAGGCGGAGATAGACCGGGTGAACATCCTCCGCGCTACTCACATGGCAATGCGCGCCGCATTGGCCGGGCTTGGCACAGCGGTTGACCTCTGTCTGGTGGACGGCTATGCAGTTCGAGATATCCTGAGCCCGCAGATCGGCATCATCGGCGGAGACGCGAAGAGCGCGTCCATAGCAGCGGCGTCCATCATCGCCAAGGTGACCCGAGACCGCATCATGCTCATCTATGACGAGGCATTCCCGCAGTATGGGTTCGCGAAACACAAGGGATATCCCACCGAAGAGCACATGCGCATGCTCTCCATACACGGCGCGTGTGAGATACACCGACGATCATTCGGGCCGGTAAGAGACCGCCTACCGCAGCTACCACTGACCGGCATTATTCACGAAGAACGTGAATAATGCTATGAAGGCCCTGCATTATGCAGGCTGGCCGGGAACGATAAAATGGGCTTCGAGATCAGAGACGGCAAAGATAACATTCCGGATGAAGAAGACGTCTACGGAGTAAATGATGCCGAGGAGCGCGACCGGTTCAACGCGCTGTTTGGTAAGTCTACGCAGGAAGTCCGCGTTCACCGCCGCAGACTTATCATGCGCATCACTGCGGGTCTGGTTCTGCTGGCCTTTGTATGTGCATTTGTCGTCATCGGCCCGACCGTAGGACTGGTGGCGCTTGCTCTCGTACTTGCACTTGTCGTAATCGGACTGCGCCATCTTATCGGCTGATGTCAAAAAACCGGTATTCTGTCCAGTATCCAATGTACTCAGAACATGCTATACTCAAACCGGTATTACTGCAAATGGGCCAGAGGAGTAGACCGCCTTGACTAAGACTGTCCGCGACGTAATGACAACCGACATTATCTGGCTCAGCCCGGATAACAAGGTGAAGACCGCGATCATCCTCATGAAGGGGCGCAGCATAGGCTGCCTTCCCGTCATGGATGAGGAGTCTGTCGTCGGCGTGATCTACTATCAGGACATCCTTGGTCGCGACACGGAAGTCCCCGTGCAGCACATCATGAACCGCGAGTTCGTGACCGTACCCCCGCTTATGCCCGTGCCAGACGCCGCTGACCTCATGACCAAGATCGGCAACGGCCGACTGCTGGTGATGGAAGGCAACAAGCTCGTCGGCATAGTCACCCGTGGAGATCTGCTACCCGAACTGGGCAAATCACTGGACCCTCTCACCGGACTCCTTCGTGTAGACGCCATGCGCGACTGGGGCATCAATGCACTGCGCAGCGGGCAGGAAATCACAGTCATTTTTGTAGATATGGATCGCCTTCGCATGTTCAACAAGGTCTACGGGCATATCATCGGCGACAAGGCGATCAAGCATATAGCCATGATTCTGTCTGCGAACGTGAATGCCGAAACCGACATGCTGTGCCGATACGCCGGTGATGAGTTCGTTGTAGTCACCGTCCGCGCACATGACGAGGCCAGGGCGCTCGCCGCTGCACTGGAAGAACGGCTGAGGTCATCGCAAAACGCCGATCTGCCGGAGCCGGTGACCGCCACCGTGGGCATATACGGCGGCAAGCGGACCAAAGAACGCGAGCAGGTACACTACGAAGCCACACTGGATTCGCTCATCAACCTTGCCAGCAAATCATGCACGGTGGCAAAGTCAATCTCCGATGGTTCGTCGGCTGCGGGCGGCGTGTCCGTAATCGCCGAGGTCAAACAGCCGGAGGTCGTCCCTGCCCCACAGACCCTTGTTACAGCCTCACCGGCGCATGCACCCGCTCTCACCAAAGAGCATACCAACGGCCACTGGCATCTGGGCATTCAGGCGCTGAACCTGTCCTGGGGCGTCGGCGAGACAGCAGTCGCCGAGGTGGAGATCACAGACGGGTCGGTCACGCACAAGAGTTCGCGCAGTGGTTATGCCGCTGGAAACAGCGCGCTTCGTCTCATCGCCGATGCCGCCGCCGAAGCCGTCACCAAGTTCCTGCCGTCCGAAGGCTTTGCGGTCACCCCCGAGAACGTTCACGTAGTCCACTCCGGCGGATCAGAAGATATCGTTCTGGTCACGCTTCTACTCATCACCCCACAGAAGCAGACGAGGCTATCCGGCAGCGCGATCATCAAACAGGACGCATACCGGGCGACCGCAGCAGCCGTGGTTGACTCCATCGGCAAGCAGATTCCCACCCTGATCTAGATACCTCGGAACCGGAATTTTAGCCGCGGATGTCGCACCCGACAGCGTTCGCTACTGCGAATGCGATAGGGAGCGCGGATTTGCGCCGTTGGAAAATCCCGTTCCTGCCTATCTGCCCAATTATCCTCCCTATCGGCGGTTATCCGCGTCAATCGGCGGCGAATAATCCCTCCCCCCTCCCAGCAGGATTTTGGGCGTCATCTGAGCAATCCCCAATTGGAGGCTCGGACATGCGTGCGTACGATATCATCCTCAAGAAACGCAACGGCGGCGCTCTGACCGCGAAGGAGATCGGCTTCTTCGTGCAAGACTACGTCACTGGCGGCATCCCCGATTCGCAGATGGCCGCACTGCTTATGGCGATTTACTTCCAGGGGATGAACGCGCAAGAGACCGCCGACCTCACGACCGCAATGGTGTACTCCGGCCAGACCCTCGATCTCAGCGGCATCCCCGGCGTCAAGGTTGACAAGCACAGTACCGGCGGCGTGGGCGACAAGACAACGCTCGTCCTTATTCCGCTGCTGGCTGCGGCGGGTGTCCCCATCGCCAAGATGTCGGGCCGAAGTCTGGGCCACACCGGCGGCACACTTGACAAACTGGAGTCCATACCCGGATTCTCCACCGCGCTGACGCCCGATCAGATGGTGGAACAGGTGAAGAGAATCGGGGCGGCAGTGGCCGGTCAGACCGCCGACATGGTTCCCGCCGACAAGAAGATGTACGCACTCAGGGACCTGACCGCTACTGTGGACTGCGTGCCGCTCATCGCAGCCAGCGTCATGAGCAAGAAGATCGCGTCCGGCGCCGATGCCATCGTGCTCGACGTGAAAGCTGGCTCAGGCGCGTTTGTGAAGACCGTTGACGAGGCTCGCGAACTTGCCCGCGCTATGGTGGACATCGGAAACCAGGTCGGGCGTAAGACTGTCGCGGCCATCACCGATATGGAGCAGCCTCTTGGTCGGGCAGTTGGGAACGCCATCGAGGTTCGGGAAGCTATCGAGACGCTGAAGGGAAACGGTCCGGACGAGCTGATCGAGCTGTGCGCGGTCCTAGGAGGGCTGGCGCTTGTCCTCGGCGGCAAGGCGCAGTCACGCGATGATGGCGAGGGCGTGATTCGGGAGTTGCTCGCAAACGGACGAGGCGCTCTCAAGCTGAAAGAGATCATCTCCGCACAGGGCGGGAATCCGAATGTGGTGGACGACCTGTCGCTGCTGCCGGCCGCGCCTGTGGTTCATACCGTAAGTTCCCCGTCCTCGGGCTACGTCACCCGCCTCGACGCGATGGAGATCGCCCACGCCGCGACCGCACTCGGAGCCGGACGCGGATCGGTAGGCGCGAAGCCGGACATGGCGGTCGGGGTCTACCTGCACAAGAAGTGCGGTGACCATGTTCGTGCCGGCGAACCCCTGACCGACGTCCACGCCAAAGACCAGAAATCCGCAGACAAGGCCGCAACCATCGTCCTTGGCGCATACACACTCGCGGCTACCGCACCAGCCCCAAGGTCTCTGGTGTACGAAATCGTCTAGAGGTCTGAAGTCAGGCTTAGCGCCGAGACCCCAGCGAAGCGTTCTGGGGCTAAGCCCAGGTCCGCAGCAGCATTGGTAAACTCGGGCGCTTGAACACTCAGTGCCCTTGTTCGAGTTACACATCATTCACGTGGTACTGGCGACCGTACCGATCACCGGCATGCCCTAGGCCAACGCCTCCGCTAGAATACTCTGCTTGACGTATGCTTTGAAGCTGTCCATGTTGGTGAAGAACAAGTAGCCAGCTTGATTGACGATCTGTTCTACCTGCAGGTCCTCATCTATCAGTAGTGCGACTGGATCACTGAAACCCTCTTGAAGACCATTTGGCCATGCAAGATCAATCACGGCCAGTAGTTCTCCGGTATTCGGGTCTGTTAGCTCATAGGACAACTCGCCTTCGGGGAGTCCTTGTTCAACAACCCAATCCAGGCATTCGAAGAGAATCCTCTCTTCTTCCTCACCCGTAACTCCGCCCGGTATGGCGAGTGATTCACGGTCGAACAACGAAACAGATTGGGCCTGCACCTGTTCAGGCCTTGACCCTGACAGCAGACTGTCGAGGAAGTCATTGGACGCATTCGCAAGGAGTTCGCGTCGAGCAGCAAGGAAATCTCGGTGTCTTTCAACTCTCCACAGGTCAGGATCAGTAGGAATCCATTGCGAAGCGAGTGCCCCCGGAAACTTGCGCTCGATCTCTGGCAGGTACTCCTCCGGCGCACGGTCCTGGATCTTAATGTTGCTCTCCTGCGTTAGGAAGCAGAAGTTAGCGATGGCGTTCACTTCAGGCCGCGAATAGTTGCATCTGTAGAGCAATGCTTTGGGACAGATGTGGTGCAGATGTAGAGTGCTGAAATTGCCCAGCATATTGGCCGACAATGGCAGCCCAGTTCCCCAATCGCGCGCACCCTGAACACGGGTCAGCATGTAGAGCAGTGGATAGAAGCGAGCACCCAGGCTCCATCCCTTGAAATCGTCTGCCTTGATGCGCAAGTCACCACGGTTCTGGCGCAGTTGGTTGATCAGCCGGTCAAGTGCTCCGTCGGCTTCTTCAATGAGTGCGAGATCCTGATTGAGTATGCTCTCCGTTGAACCTGCGTATCGTCCCCAGAGGAATGTATGCACGTACCAGTACAGGAGCGCATCGCGTTCTCGCTGATCCGTTAGAGTGCCTCCGCGTTGAACCATGTATCGTGCCAACAGAGGGAAGGAATACCGACTCCCCAGCACCCGATCGTGATCCAATCCTAACCTACCAGCGGTCATGTTCAGAAGAGAATCCACAGCTTTCTCTGCTTGCACAAGGCCGGATTTGAACTGCGGGGTATCAATATCCTTAAGAGCCGAGAAGAGCGCCTCTCCTGTGAGTATGGTGTTGATGTTACGCAGCAACCATTCCAACCTGAAGTAGTAGCCGGCCTTCGACCACTTGGATAGCCTGGTCTTCATCTCGTCGCGAGCCTCTGGCCACTGCGCACAGATCTTGGCTAGCGCGAGGTCGCCCTTCGAAAGCTTAGTCCCTCCGCTGTTGACACGATTGAAGATGTCTACTACGACATCCACGGTTTTGTCTTCTCCCGTCACCTGCTCAATATGGAGGTCGATGTCCTTAATGGCACACACGGCCAACAAACGGTTGACATATTCCGTCAGCTTGTCCTGATCAATGTCGGGGATTGTACTGAATTGCTGCATATACGGACCGATGCCCTTGCCGATGACACGATTAACCTCTATCCAGAGGGGATTGTCTTTCATCTTCATCGGCGCATAGAATTCGAATGTCTCCTCCTCAACGTTGAAATGGAGCCCACTGAACGCCTGCCTGTTGCCGTCGAAGAACTTCGGCGGTTGTCCGCGGACAATACCGTACAGCGAGGTAATTCTTTGCTGGCCGTCAAGTAGTAGTTGAACCCAACCCGGCGAGATCGGTCCATTTCCACGAGCGTCGGCATGCTCGGTCTGGGTGACCCACACAAGCAGACTCCCCACAGGATGCTTTCGGTACAACGAATGCATCAGCCCGCGAACTTGATCTCGATTCCACACGTACCCTCGCTGAAACTCAGGCAGCGCGATGCTGCCAAGATCGATCTGATCAAGAATCGTGCTGATTTTCACTGCTAGCCTCCCTGTGATCGCATACGTACTACTGAAACTACCAACCTCGGGTTCCCACGCATATCAACTAGTACTCGTATCTTGCCTCGCTGAGGAGTCCGAGGCAACCTCAACATTAGTATAGCACATATAACCCTGGCGTAAAAGTGACCAGCCATTCCATCCAAGGTTTTCCGTTTCTCGCTGTTCGTGCTATAATGTCCGCGAAACGAACGGGTGCCGACATCATCCTGGAAAATCTTTGTCGGTGTCGGCAGTGCTCGCCCACAGCGAGCGAGGGGGGAACGCATTCACCATGGCTTCCAAAGAACAGGTTCTGCAACAACTCATCAACATGTCCCACAACCTCGGCATCGAGAGCAGGGGGTTGGTGATACTCGGCGAGGGAAACACCTCCGCCAAGATTGACGACAACACATTTTACGTGAAGGCCAGCGGCACTCAACTCGGCACTATTGACGCAGAGGGGCTGGTCGAGGTCAACGCGCCGAGGGTACTGGCGATGCTCGATGGTCCGGAACTGAGCGATTCGGAGATCAAGGCGAGGCTCCGCGCTGCGATGGTTGATCCACAGGGCAAGTACCTGCCGAGCATCGAAACCGTGTTTCACGCGTATCTGCTCAGCCTGCCGGGCGTGAACTTCATCGGCCACACGCACCCCATTTCCGTGAACTCCATCCTCTGCACCAAGAACTGGCGCAAAGCGACCATCGGGCGGATATTCCCGGACGAAATCGTCTGCTGTGGGATTGCGCCGGCATACGTGGACTACACCGATCCCGGCGTTACGCTCGCCCGGAGCGTCCGTCAGACGGTGAAGGATTACGTCGTGGAACGCGGCTGCCGACCGAAGGCGATTCTGATGCAGAACCACGGCCTGATTGCGATAGGCGACACGGCGAAGGAAGTGGAGAGCATCACGCTGATGTGGGACAAGACGGCGAAGGTGCTTGCCGGGTCGGTCAACTTCGGCGGACCCAGCTTCATGACCCCGGAGCAGGTGTACCGAATCGGCAATCGCCCTGATGAAGACCAGCGGAAGAAACTGATAGAAGGACGATAGGAAATGGCTGACGGACAATGGACGATGGCTGCGGATGGGTTCTCTCCCCTGAGCCATGAGCCATCAGCCATGAGCCATTCTGTAGACGGAGGATAGAGAACAATGGATATTCTGAAAACCTACAAAGAGGTCTCATACGCTCTCCCGAAGACCATTCTCACGTGGCATTTGTACGGCGCGGGGATGGAGAATTTCGGACGGGATAAGAAGCCGGACGAACTGCCGATGCCATCATACGGCCCGGATCAGCTTCTGGTCCGCGTGGATGCCATAAGCATCTGTTTCAGCGACATCAAGGTGATTAACCAGGGCGACAAGCACCCTCGAATCACGGGCCGCGACCTGGTCAACGACCCGGTCACGCTCGGGCACGAGGCGGCGGTGACCATCGTCGGCATCGGTGACCAGCTCAAGGACAAGTTCAAGGTCGGCCAGCGGTATATCGTTCAGGCGGATGTTTTTGTCAACGGTGTCAGCATGGCGTGGGGCTACGTCCTCCCCGGCGGCCAGACCCAATACCAGGTCATCGCCAAGGAAGTTCTCAACGGCGACGAGGGCTGCTACTTGCTCCCCATGCAGGACGACACCGGGTACGCCGAGGCCGCACTCGCCGAGCCGTGGGCCTGCGTGGTCGCATCCTACCGCATCGGACGCCGCGCCGCCAACAAGCCGGGCGGGAAGGTCTGGATCATCTGCGGGTGTGACTGCGACTGCGATTACGAGCTTGACCTGGCGGAGGCGCCGAAGCTGATCGTGGCGACGAATCTGTGCCCGACCATGATGGACAAAGTGAAGGCCCTGGCAGCCGCGAAAGAGTGCGAACTCGTCGAGTCGTTCGCGTTTGGCTCGCTGGACATGGAGCAGTTTGAGGCGAAATACGGTCTGTTTGACGACATCATTATGCTTGGGGCTGACGGCAAGAAGATCGAAAAAGCCGCTCCGCTTCTGGGCGCGCACGGCATCATGAGCATACTAGCCGACAAGCCGCTGGACGACCCGGTCAAGATTGACATCGGCAAGGTCCACTACAAGAACCATTCATATCTGGGTACAATGGGCAAGAAGGTCTCCGACGCATATGCGCCGATCCGCACTCCGAGCGAGCTTAAGCCCGGCGGCGTGACGTGGCTGATAGGCGCGGGCGGCCCGATGGGTCAGATGCATACCCAGCGCGCGGTGGAGTTGGAAGGCGGCCCGATGAAGGTCATCGCCACCGACGTTGACACTGCTCGCCTGAACAGCGTGAAGGAGCGGTTCAGCCCCATCGCGGCACGGCGCGGAGTAGATTTCCGCGTGGTGAACCCGAAGGAGATGAGCAAAGAAGAGTTCGACGACCTGCTGAACGAGTTCACCGGCGGCAAGGGTTTTGATGATATAGTGGTGTTGGCCCCGGTACCCGCGCTGATCGAGCACGCCGCGCCGTTCCTCGCAGAGCAGGGGCTGATGAACGTGTTCGCAGGGCTGCCGATCGGCACAATCGTGAGCCTGGACCTAAGCCCGGTCTACACGAAGCAGATTCGCTTTGTCGGCAGCAGCGGCTCCAAGGTCAGCGATATGCTGGACACCCTGCACGCGGCGGAGTCCGGCAAGCTTTCCACGAACACATCCGTCGCGGCGGTGGGCGGCATGGAGGCGTCGTGGGACGGAATGCTCGCGGCGAAGGAAGGCAAGTTCCCCGGCAAGGTGGTTATCTATCCGCAGGTTCGCGGGTTGGCGCTGACGGCGGTTGAGGATCTGAAGACCGTTCTGCCGAATGTGTACGACATGCTGACTGACGGGATGTTCTGGAACCGCGAGGCGGAAGCGGAGTTACTGAGGACGAAAGCGGAGATATAGGAGCCAAGTGTTGGGTGTTTGGTGTTAGGTGTTAGTCTGGGTTTTCGGTTCTGCACCCTAACACCTAACAACTACCACCTACCACCTGATTTCGAGTAGGAGTACAAGTAAGAGTCATGAATAATCAGAATTGCGGGCAGTTATCAGGCAAGAACGCGATCATTACCGGTGCGGGTCAGGGGCTGGGCGAGGCAATCGCCCGCAGACTTGCTGCCGAGGGATGCAACGTCGTCATCGCCGATATAAACGTTGACCAGGCTAAAGCCGTAGCGGAAGACATCGAGAGCGCTCTCGGCGTTAAAGCCATGGCCGACCGTGCCGATATCACCGATGAGCATCAAGTAGAGACGCTGGTGGAGAAGACGGTCTCGGCGTTCGGAAGCCTGGACATCATGGTCTGCAACGCTGGCATCCTCAAGGCCGGCGCCGTCTCCGAGTTCCCCGTGTCGGACTGGCGCAGGGTAATAGACGTGAACCTCGTCGGGTACTTCATCTGTGCGCGAGAGGCCGCCAAGGTCATGGAAAAGCAGAAGAGCGGCAGCATCATCCAGATCAACTCCAAGTCCGGCAAGAAGGGCAGCTTCAAGAACTCTGCCTACGCCGCCAGCAAGTTCGGCGGTATCGGACTTACCCAGAGCCTGGCGCTTGAAATGGCCGAGTACGGTGTGCGAGTGAACGCGATTTGCCCCGGTAACCTGCTGGACGGCACGCTCTGGCAGGACAGCCTATTCAAGCAGTATTCGGAAACCCAGGGATTGACCATAGAGCAAGTGAAGGAAAAGTATCTCGGCCAGGTTCCGCTGGGCCGTGGATGTACCTACGAGGACGTCTGCAACGTGACGGTCTTCCTGGCGTCCGAGCAGTCAAACTACATGACGGGCCAGGCGCTAAACGTCACCGGCGGCCAGGAAATGCGCTAACGTGCGGGTGTGCTGACCAATCCGTGATTATCGGGCAGTCGGTGAGGCCGTCTCAGTCGAGCGCAGGAACCGCCGTGTGCGAGGCGCAGAGCGTCCGGCGTAGAGCGGTTTCGTGAGTTCGTCCTTCAATGCTCGCAGATCATCCGGTCCGCGCACGCACCGCCAACCCGGCAGCACGTACCATCGAAGACTCAGCGCCGACGCACGCTCCTCAAGCTCGCCCCAGTCGCACGTCTCAGCTAACTCCAGCATCTCGTGGCGCGGATGTTTCATGCCGAGCAGATACCACCCGCCGGTATCACAAGGCCCCAGCGCCACATCCACGTCGTCCATTGCCAGCGCGTCAAAGGCAAGTTCCATGAATCTGGCAGGAAGCGTGGGCGCATCAGCCGAGAGAAGCACGGTGGCGTATCCCTGCGAATACACTTGCTCCATCACGTCATCGCTAGCCATACACAGCGCATAGTCAGGCGATATAGCGCGCAGGAAATCCACATCATCACTTGTGGCGGGGCGAACGGACAACTCCGCATCGGGCACCGCGGACGCCTTCTCCAGAGTGTCCATCAGCAGGCATTCATGCAAACAGGATGCCATTTGCGCGTCCATGGCATCAGCCAGCACCCACTGAGTTTCGCGTGGACTCTTTGCCAGCACGATGATCTTTCTTCTCACAGGCCTACCTTGGGATTTTTCTCCTCCATCCCGTTCAGCA
>JANYKG010000189.1 GCA_025358205.1 Armatimonadota bacterium | reverse complement strand
CTGGAGACTCGGCCCCACAGGGCGCGGACGTCCCCATCCGCTCTGGAAGGGAGCGGACGGGGACGTCCGCGCTCCCAAGAGACTACTTCACATCCTTTATCCTTTCAGAAAAAGGCGCGATGGGCGGGAGGCCGTTCTCGGGTTTGTCCATGTACCAGTACGCGGTCGCGGTGTGGTCGTCCACGCGCTCCATCACCTCGGCGCGGCCCGGATTGGCCTCCAGTTCCTCGCGGGTGTACCACTGCGTGCCGTCACCGGCCTTCATGAGCTTCAGCGTGAGGTCTTTGTCCAGCGCGTCCAGCATCGCCTTGTACGACGGACCGCCCATCACCTGGATAGTCACCCGGATTTCCTTCTGGAAGTAGACCGGATCGGGAATATGGAAGCGGTAGAAGCCGTAAGCGTCCATCATGCTGTGTCCGTGACCGGTCTCCGCGACGTACTGGTTGCCCTGATACGCGTTGCTGTAAAGCCCCTGCCCGAAGCCGGTACCGATGTAGTCTTCCGTGCCCGTGCCGCAGAGCGTGGGGAGATCCTTGTCGCCGTCAATGTAGCACTTCACCTCGCCCTCGCCCCACCAGAAGTTCGGCGTGGAGGGGTTCTGCCGCACGCTGAGGTTACAGCCCAGGAACCGCCCCTTGCCGATCACGTGCGGAAGGATGGTCATGTCCTGCCGAAGCGTGGTCGGGTTCTCGCGCCGCCAGTAGCTGTGAAAATAGAGCGCGTTGGCGTCGTGCTTGTCGCCCAGGGTGGCGTCCACCTCGTAGTAGATGCCGTTGTCCTGGCCGGATTCGTTGATGAGCAAAATCTTCGCGCTCTTCTTGAACGGCATGGGGACGACGCAGTTGAAGGAGCGACCCTCCGGGGAAGAGAAACAGGCGTTCTCGAAGGCGGTCATTTTGCCCTGACTCTGGCAGAAGAAGTCGCCGAACGGGGCCTGCACCGCGGGGGTCTTCGCGCCGTCCCAGTACATCTCGATCTTCAGACCGCGGAGCGCCTCGGGACCGCGGCCCCAGAGCGTGGCCCACATGCGGCGGATGGTCCCGCTGCCCTTGATGTCCGCGAGCACCAGCGTTTCGCCCGCCTTGATTCCGACGGCGGGAGCGCCTTTGCGCCCGTGGTTCGCCTTACCCGCGCCGCCCTTCTCGCCCTGCGGGTTCTCGTACGTGTACCAGCGGGTTTCGACCGGCGTGTTTGGCATCTGATAGATCGGTGACTGAGTCATGGTGGTTGCTCCTTTGGCTGATGCTGTGCCGGTTGTCCCCGGCATGATGACAAGCGATGCGACGGCGGCAAACAAGATCGCGGATGCGAATGCTTTATGGAAGAACATGGGCAAGCTTCCTTTCGTGCGTGGCGTTACGTGAAGGAGTTCGGCAGGAGAGAAGATGATACCTTCCGTCCTGTACCAGTGTAGTGGCTGCCAGCCCACGCGTCATGGGCTGGGTCTTTGTACTGGGTACTTGTGTCTTACGTACTGCAAAGCGTGGTCGGGGTGGCCGGATTCGAACCGGCGACCTCGTGTTCCCAAAACACGCGCGCTAACCAAACTGCGCTACACCCCGAGGAGACAGTGATCAGTCATCAGTGAACAGCGATCGGTGACCAGTGCAACTGTAACTGCCTGCATTATACCAGTATTGCCGCCAATCTTCAAGGCTCGCCTCACATTTCCAAAATCTGCACGATTACCCTTGCGCAGCCCCTTCTTTGCTCCGTCTGACAAACCGATAGACTTTTCCAAAACTTTTTCGCCGCCGCATCGCGCCAGATATTGACAAGCGGGCGGAAACCGCATATAATGCGTACATTGTACCATTTGTATGAAAAATCATACACATCAGACAGAGGTGAGGCAGAGTTGAACCCAAAGAGCAAACCACAAGATCATTACGTGGGTGCAGTGACGGTAGGCGAGCGTGGACAGATTGTCATTCCATCCGAGGCCCGCAAAAGACTGGGACTCCAGACCGGCGATAGGCTGTTGATAATGTGTCATCCCAACAGCGATGGGCTAGCCCTTTTCAAGATGGGAGCGGTCAGGGGCCTTCTTGACCATCTTACCGCCGGATTGGGCCTTGCTGAATCAGAAGATATTGAAAGCACGGAAGTGCATGACGCAGACGAGAATGCTTGACATTGACTTATCGGATTATGAGGTAACAACACAATGAGAACCACGCTTGGAATCTGCCGTGTGGCCGCGCTTCTCTCGGTCGCGCTGATCACATCAGGAAGGGCAAACGCGCAAAAGCTGACACTGGATGAGTCCGTCAAGATTGCGCTGGAGAACAATCCCACCGTCACCATGGCGAAGGAGAACCTCAAGAAGGCCAACGCGCTCATCATTCAAGCCACGGCGCCCGGGATGCCGAAGGTATCTTTGACCGGCAACTATCAGCGGCTCGACAAAGTGACTACCGCCACACTCGGTCCCAATACGGTAAAGCTCGGCTCATTGCAGAACCGATCCGCCGATCTAGTGGTAGATCAGTTTGTGGATGTGTTCGGCATGACCGGCGTCGCCCGTAAAACCGCGAGGGCGGGCCGTTCGGCTTACCAGCGCGGGGTAGACATGGCCGTCAACGATGTGACCTTGGAGGCCAAGAGCGCATACTTCAATGTCCTTCGGGCATACAGTTTTCTGAAGGTCCAGGAAGACACCATCGCGCAGCTTGATGGTCATCTGAAGGATACCATGCAGCGCAAGCAGGCCGGCGATGCCACCCAGTTCGAGGTGCTTCGCGCAGAGACCGCTGTGGCAAACGCCAAGCAGGGATTGCTGGCAGCCCGCAATGCCGTTCGGATCTCCAGCTCGGCCTTCAACAACGTGCTGGTCAGGCCGCTGGAGACTCCGGTGGAGCTTGCAGACCCCGCTCCGCCGGTCTACTATACCCTGGACATGCAGAAGTGCGTGGATGCTGCCGCCAAGAACAGGCCGGAGCTTCAGCAGGCGGACCTGATGGTCAAGGTGGATGATGGGCTGGCGAAAGTAGCCTCTCTGAATGGAATGCCCAAAGTGTCGTTCCGTTGGGATCTCAACAAGAACTTCGATACTTCGCTGTTCAATCCACGCGAGAATTCCTGGACAGCATTTGTAACCGCCAGCTTCAACGTTTTCGACGGTGGAGCCGTGCGAGCCACCGCCAACATCGCCAAGAGTGAGGCCAACAATGCCAGGTCAACTCGCGAGAAGGCATTCCAGGGCGTAAGTCTTGAGGCCCAGCAGGCGTATCTGGACGTGACAAACAACCAGGAGCGCGTGCAAGCCGCGGAGAAGGCGCTTGAGATGGCTACGGAAAGCATGCGTCTCGCGGAAGTTCGGTACAAGGGCGGAGTATCCACACAGGTTGAAAACCTGGACGCGCAGGCCGCATTCACCCAGGCCGCGGAGAATCACGTGACCGCTCTCTACGACTATCAGGAATCACTGGCCACGCTGGAAAGAGCCGTCGGTGGACGTGAACAGTTCATGGCTCTTGTCGGAGCCAAGTAGCGAACAATATCAAATATGGCTGAAATCGTGCTTGAGACAACTGGACTGACCAAGTTCTTTCGTGCCCGGAAAGCGGTGGACGATCTGAGTCTCCGTGTGTACGAAGGGGATGTCTACGGCTTCCTGGGGCCGAATTGGGCGGGGAAGAGCACCACCATCCGCATGCTCACCGGGCTGGTCAGGCCGCACGGCGGCTCTGCTCGGCTGATGGGCTACGATGTCGGCGCTCAGCGCGTCCAGTCGCTGCGGCAGGTCGGCGCCATTGTGGAACTGCCGGCCTTCTACAAGTACATGTCCGCGCGCGAGAACCTTGAGATATTCAGCCGGTACTCGGGCGGATGTGACAAGAAGCGCATTGACGAGGTGTTGGATGCGGTCGGACTGCTGGACCGGGCGAAGGACAAGGTGAAAACCTTCTCGCACGGCATGGTTCAGCGTCTAGGAATCGCACAGGCGCTCCTGCCTGATCCCAAAGTGGTAATACTGGACGAACCGACATCCGGCCTTGATCCGCAGGGCATGCGGGATGTTCGAGAGCTGATACTTCGTCTATCCAAAGAACACGGTATCACGGTCTTTCTGTCCAGCCATCTGCTGCATGAGGTTGAGCAGGTGTGCAATCGCGTAGGCATCATCAACCGAGGCAGGCTGGTGGCGGAGGGTTCGGTCGGCGAGCTTCTGCACAGGGAGATGTCCATCGTGGAGTTCGGAGTCAGCGATATTGCCCATGCTGCAGAGTTGCTCTCAGGAGTAGACTCGCTGAAGGTGCTTGAGACAAGCGCGTGCTGCGTATCCATAAACGGACCGCGGGATTGTGTGGCTGAAGCGAACCGCGCGCTGGTGCAGTCCGGCATAGATGTGTACTCAATTGTGCCGAAGACCATGAACCTTGAGGATCTGTTCATGAAGCTGGTGGGGGACGGCGAAGAGGATGACTAGCTTCATACTTGAAATCAGAAAGATGATGCGCAAGGCTCGGACGTACATCGGTCCGATAGCCCTCTCGCTCCTGACTCTTGCGGTGGCTCTTGGCGTGAAGCATGACAATCATGCGCAGTACATGCGTCGGCGAATGGAGAATGATTTCATCGTGGCAGGTTCGATGCTGAATGCGGCGTTTCTCTGCCGGGTTCTTCTGGAGTTCATCGCGTTTACCTTTCTGCCGCTCTTCGTGTGCATGGTGTGTGCGGATCTGATGGCATCTGAGTCTGCGGACGGCACGATGCGCATGGTTCTGGTCAGGCCGATCACGAGAGCGCGGGTGCTGATCTCGAAGTACACACTCGGCATGCTGTACGCGCTGAAACTGACTGTCGGCACGGGCTTGTTCGCCTATCTCCTGGGATGGCTCATGTTGGGTCGAGGAAGCCTTGTGATCTTCGAGAACGGCATTTGGGTGGTCCCTGAGCATACGGCTATCCTTCGGCTTCTAGCCGCCTACGCGCTCATTGGGTGCGGCATGATGGCCGTTGGGAGCATAGCGTTTGCCGTATCTACTTTTCTGAGCAACGCGAATGGGGCTATCGGAGCAGCAATGGGCGTGTTGTACGGATCGGCGGTGATCGGACAGATTCAGTATTTCGCCAAACTGAAGCCGTACCTGCTGACCTCTCCACTCGAAAAGTGGGGCGAAGGGCTAACGGGTCCCTTCGACGCCAATACCTACCTGCACTCGATTGGCCTGTTGCTGACATATGCGGTTGTATCGTTTGTCATCGGCCTGGTCATATTCGAGCGGAGAGATATTCTCGGATGAACATTTTCCGGCTGAAGAAAGCAATCCTAATCGTAATAATAGCCGTGCTGTTTCCTGCGGTTGGCGCGCGCGCCGCGACATCCATGACGCCGAAAGCTATCTTCGCGCGGGCCGGGCTGAACTACGACGCTGTAAATGATTACATTGCTAACGCACAGATCACGGTGGAGTCTCCGCAGGTGCATGTGCCGGATATGCAGGTCAAGATATACTTCAAGCGTCCGGACAAGATACACCTGGAGAGCAAGGACGGGTTTGCAATGCTACCGCGCCAGGGCGCTGTAACCGGCAATCCGCTGAAAGAGATCACGGGCGCGACGGACCTGATTCTCATACGCTCGGAAAAGGCGCTGGGGGACGACTGCTATGTGGTTCAGGGTACCATCAAGAAGAATGACCGATCCGACGAGATGACCGTGTGGATTGACAAGACGAATTTTCTGGTGAGACAGATCGCCGGCAACCCGGAATGGGGGCCGTCCATATTTGTGAAGCTGTGGTACATGCGAGTGAGCAACCGCTATTGGATGCCCAAGATGACCACCGCGAAAATATCCATACCGCCGATGCCCTCGCAGAGGTTCGAGGACAAGGACAAGCCCGGCGGTCCGACCATAGTTGCGCTGAAGTTCACCGGCTATCGGGTCAACACCGGGCTGAGTGACAAGTTGTTTGAGAAGCAGAAAGGGAGTAACAAGCCTTGAGAAGATTAGCTCTAAGTGTGTTGACTGTTCTTCTGGCTGCATCAGTGTTCACGACTGCGGGATGTGGGCGCAAGGCCGGAACGAAAAATACTAAGGAAGATACGGGAATATCCGTCATGGTGGCAGCAGCTCGCCGGGGAGATATTACCTCGGTGGTTGAGGTGTCAGGCAACATAAAGGCGCTGAAAACCACGGCGTTGTCTGCCAAAGTGATGGGACGTGTTACCAGCGTACCCTACCGCGAGGGCGACCGCGTGGGCGCAGGTACGGCTGTTGTCATTCAGGACACTGCGGACCTAAGGGCGCAGCTTCAGCAGGCGCAAGCCACGCTGGCAGGTGCGCAGGCCAGGCTCTCCCAGGCCGCCACCAACGCGGGCGTCTCGGATACCCAGGTCGAGTCGCAAGTCGCTCAGGCCCGGGCGGGGTTGGAATCAGCGAATGCGAATCTGCGTATGGTTAAGTCTGGAGCCAGAACCCAGGAACGCGCACAGGCCAGAAACGCTCTTGCATCCGCCAAAGCAAATTATGATAATGCTAAGGCCGACCAAGATCGCATGCAGAGCCTGTACAACCAGGGCGCTCTCTCGCCGAAGCAGTGGGAGGCCGTGCAGACCCAGTTTCGAGTTGCTGAGGCTCAGTATGACAGCGCAAAGCAGGCTGTGAGCCTCATGGATGCGGGCGCCCGCGAAGAGCAGGTGACGGCCGCTGAGAAGCAGGTGGTTCAGGCGTCCGAAGGTCTGAAAATGGCCGAGTCGAACCGCGCACAGAAGTCACTCAGGCAGGAAGATATAAAGGCAGCGAGGGCAGGTGTCGCGCAAGCGAAGGCCGGTCTAGCCTACGCGCAACAGCAGCTTGCCAATGCCTACATACGCACACCCATCGGCGGTACGGTTGCAACCCGCATGACGGAGCCTGGTCAGATGGCAGCTCCCGGCACGCCGGTTATGCAGATTGTGGCTCTGGATTCCATCTACCTTGAGGCCCAGGTGTCTGAAATGGACGTGGACAAGGTGAAGATTGGGCAGCCCGTTGACGTGACAGTGGATGCTCTGGGCGACCGCAAATTCCGAGGCTCGATACTGAAGATATTGCCGACATCCGATGTCAAGAGTCGTCAATTTACTATTCGGATTGCGGTTATTAACAAGACCGGTGAGCTAAAACCCGGCATGTTTGCCCACGGGATGATACAGGTGGACAAGCATATTGGTGTTGTTATTGCGCGCAAGGACGCTGTGATGCAGACAGACACCACGCAGGCCGTGTATCTGGTTCGCGACAATGTCGCGAAGCTGGCACCGGTCGTTACCCGGTTCGAAAGCGCAGAAGAAGTTGAGGTGGTCGGAGTTCAGCCGGGTGATGAGCTAGTAGTCGTAGGTCAAGATAAGCTTTCCGATGGAGTAAAGGTTCATGTCGCTAACTAACCTAGCAATCAAACGGCCAATAGTCATACTCATGGTCTTCCTGGCTCTGGCTGTGTTGGGGATCAGATCGAGATCGAATATGCCTCTGGACCTTAACCCCAAGGTAGACATCCCGTATGTCGTCATCAGCACGCTGTATCCCGGCGCGGGACCTGAGGAGATAGAGACTCTGGTCTCGAAGCCGTTGGAGGATGCTGTAGGCTCCGTCAACGGCATGAAGAACATCACGTCTACGTCGCAGGAAGGGATTTCCAGCGTTGTTATCGAGTTTGAGCTGGGCACCGATCTGGATACAGCAGTCGCCGATGTTCGCGCCAAAGTAGACGGTGCGCGTATGACGATACCTCAGGATGCGAAGACGCCTATCATCCAGAAGATAGACATCGGAGCGGAACCGATCCTGTATGTGGGTTTATCCAGCAAACGTCCGGCGCGCGAGCTTCGGCAATTGGTTGATGATGTTATCAAAGACCGCCTGGGCAAGCTGAAGGGCGTGGCGGCTGTCAACGTATCCGGTGGTGACATCCGAGAGATACAGGTGAACGTGGACAAGAGTCGTCTTGAGGCGTATGGCATCTCCATTAGCCAGGTCTCTCAGGCGCTCTCCTCAGCCAACATGAACACGCCAAGTGGTCGGGTAACTGAAGGCAACCGCGATTATGCCATTCGCGCCGTTGGCGAGTTTGCCAATGTGGACGATATTCGCAAACTCAAGATTACCATTGGTGGCGGAAACAAGGGAGTGGACAGAGTGCTGACCATCGGCGACATTGCCGAGGTTAAGGACAGTGCCGTTGAGCGGACGGACTTGACGCGTCTTCAACGTAAAGACAGCGTTGGTATCACTATCCAGAAGCAGTCTGACGCGAATACTGTGGACGTCGCAGACGCCGCAAAGAAGGAACTGGAGGATATGAAATCCGTTCTTCCTTCAGACGTGAAGATCGCGATAGCATCCGACCAGTCTCAGCGTGTGCGTGAAGCCATTGCCGATGTGAACACCAGCCTTTGGCTGGGTGCGCTGCTTGCGGTTCTAATCGTTTACCTCTTCTTGCACAACATCAGAGGAACATTCATAGTCGCCACAGCCATTCCGATCTCCATTGTAGCAACGTTCATCCCGATATTCTTTGCGGGATTTACGATGAACACGATGGTCATGCTTGCGCTTTCACTGGCAGTAGGAATCCTGGTTGACGACTCCATTGTTGTTCTTGAGAACATATACCGCCACCTTGCCAAAGGTGAGTCGCCTGCGGAGGCCGCGCTTAACGGTCGAGCAGAGATCGGGCTGGCGGCGGTTACCATCACTATGGTGGACGTGGTTGTCTTCGTGCCGATCGCGTTTATGGGCGGCATAGTGGGCCAGTTCTTCCGCCAGTTCGGCATCACGGTAGCGTCGGCCACACTCTTCTCGCTCTTCGTATCGTTCACGCTGACCCCAATGCTGGCGTCGCGCTGGTACCGCAAGAATGAGGATATGGAAGCCTCGACGGGTTTCTTCAAGAAGTTCGACGATTTTTACCACACGCTGGACCGCAAGTACCGCGGACTGCTGGCATGGGCGCTCAAGCATCGCGCTCAAGTTGTTATAAGCGGGATGGTTCTGTTTGTGCTGGTCATGTTCACAGCCGGGCCAAAGCTCGGTTTTGAGTTCATGCCAAAGACGGATCAGGGTCAGGTTGTCGTTTCGGTGGAGATGCCCACGGGTAGTTCACTTGAATCCACTAACTCTGTTGTCAGCAAGGTGGAAGATATTGTAGCGAAGATCCCTGAAGTTGAGAACGCTTTCACCACGGTGGGCGCTGAGGCTGGGGGACACTTGTCCGGTGGTGGAACGGGTGCCAACATGGGGCAGGTAACAGTCTCGCTTCGTGAAAAAGAGAGCGTGATGGACAGGATGATGCGCGTGTTCACAAAGAAGAAAAAGCGTATCAGATCAGACGAGGATATCGCACTGGAGATCAGGAAGGCTGTCACCAGCATACCAGGTGGCCGAATCACCATCAAGACTGCGAGCGGAATGGGCGGCGGTTGGTCGCCGATTGATATCGAGCTTACCGGAACTTCCAACGCGGAGTTGAATGCAGTAGCACAGAAGATCAAGAAGATCGTGGGCGCTACGGAAGGCGTGCTTGATGCGGATGTCTCCTGGAAAGTCGGTAAGCCTGAGATCAAGGCAACCATTGATCGCGAGCGGGCTGCTCAGTTGGGCTTCACTGTTGGGCAGATATCGTCGGCGCTTCGCATGTCGGTTGAGGGCAACACGGATACCAAGTTCCGCGAGAACGGCAAGGAGTATGACATCAGGGTGCGGCTGAAGGAGTTCGACCGCCAAAGTCTCTCCGATGTTGGAAGAATTGTGATCGGCGCGGCTGACAACTCGGCGGTGTTCCTGCAGGATGTCGCCAAGATTTCAGAAGACACCGGCCCGACAAAGATTGAGCGCAAGAACAGGCAGAGGAAGGTCTCCGTCACTGCCGGTCTACTCCCCGGCTATCCGCTGGGTAACATACAGCAGATTCTGAAAAAGGAGATCGCTGACGTCCCCATGGGCAATGTGGGCGTGAATTGGGGCGGGCAGGCCGAGATGATGAAGGAGAGCTTCGGGTATATGGGCGGCGCGCTGTTGCTGGCGATAGCGCTGGTCTATATGCTGATGGCCGCGCTGTTCGAGTCGCTCCTCAGCCCGTTCATCATTATGTTCAGCCTTCCCATGGCGCTCATTGGCGCTGTGCTGGCGATGGTCATCACCGGCGAAACCATGAGCATCATATCAATGATCGGGTTCATCATGCTGATGGGTTTGGTCACCAAGAATGCCATTCTGCTGGTGGACTATACGAACACCCTGCGTGGGAGAGGTCTGGATCGCACAGAAGCCATCCTGCAGGCAGGACCAACCAGGCTGAGGCCGATTCTCATGACCACATTCGCCATGATATTCGGTATGCTCCCCACGGCCATGAAACTAGGTCGCGGCTCTGAAAGCAGAGCGCCTATGGCCATTGCGGTTATCGGCGGACTGATCGTCTCGACGATGCTGACGCTGGTGGTTATTCCGGTGCTGTACACGATTTTTGATGACATCGTGAACAAGTATCAGGCGCGCAAGAAGAAGATACTTGGAGTGTCTGAGGTGGAAGAGGCGCCTCAGCAGTCGCCGGAAGAGCCGGCCGCGGAGTAGTTTGCACTGAATAGTTGGATTGCGCGGGTCGGCTGATACCAGTCGGCCCGCTTCGCTTTATCCAGGCAGCGTCCTCTCCTCAGTGAGGATGTGGAAGTTCGGGCGAGTGTGTAGAATGAAGTGTGCTTTTGCCTAACCTTCGGTCGTAGGATATACTTACGAAGGAAAGGACAAAAAGCGCAACATGGCACTACTGAGCAGGGAACAGATCAAGGAACTGATCAAGGAACGGAACATCAAGACTG
>JANYKG010000119.1 GCA_025358205.1 Armatimonadota bacterium | reverse complement strand
CTAAGATAAAGCATCCGCGCAGATGCAGGAGGTATTCGTATGAAACGTATTAGCCTTGTGATTCTCGCTGTGCTCCTCGCGGTCGGTGGGCTTATGGTCGCTGGGTGCAAAGGCGACCGCATCATGATCTCCAAAATTCTGGAGAGACCGGACTATTACAGGGACAGAGATGTGGTCGTAGCGGGACGAGTGACTGAGACCCACGCTGTGAACCTGTTCATTGCAGAGGCCGGCGCTTACCAACTGGATGACGGCAGCGGCAAGATATGGGTCATAACCAAGACCGGCGTTCCAGAGCGCGGCGATGAGCTTGGCGTGAAGGGTAGAGTAGACGGCGGCGTGAAGCTATTCGGCGAGAGCTTCGGCTCGGTCATCCGTGAAACTGAACGCAGACGGAATTAGCGTAATCATGGTGTAGCGTCGGCGTATTCAATCGGCGCTACACCATGCGGCAGAGCTACTCGCAGAAGACGCGGACGGTTTCGCCGTCGTCACCTTGCACGTTCACGCTCAGTTCGCTCATGGACTCGACTAGATCCTCCAGCATCTCTGGAGAGAGGTTGGCCAGGTCCAGGTTGATCCCTTTCTCGCCGAGTGCGCAGTCCACCTTACCCCTGGCTTCGGGCGGAATGAGCGCGCTCAGTTTCACACCTGCCCGCAAGAGCTGCATTGGCACGCGCACGTCCACAGTCTCGTTGCTTCCACCCTTCACAAGCACCCTGAGGAACCGGCATTTCCTGCCCGTGCCTGCTGACGGCGCTACCACCGAAGCCGCACTCACCGGCTCGGACGCCGGCTGCTGACCCAGCGCATCCAGAAGCTGCTCGGCCTCGTCCACGGTGATCTTCCCTTGCTTCAGCATCTCAAGTATTCTTGCTCTGTCATTTCCCATTGCATTTCTCCTCTACAAGAATCCCACAAACACATGGGCGTCGTCCGCCCGAACTTCCACCCTCATTCCGCGTGTAGCGGCGAAGGCCGTCCAGAGATAAGGCCCGGCGGCAAGGCTGGGCACGAAACCGGTCTCTTCCCGCACCTTTGAACTGAGCCGAGCGACAACCGGGAACAGCATGGCTGCAACGAAGATCAGCGGCCACAGGATGAAGAGCGGAATCCACAGATTGACCCCTTTCTTCTCCTCGCCGACAACTCGTATTCGCAGGATGGACGGCGGCCAGATCATTTCTTCAGCTTCTCCAGCGTCTCCTGAACCGATAGTTCCCCGCGCTCCAGCCGGTCGAGCAGATCGTCCGACGGCTCGCTTACGCTGATGTCCACGAAGCTGAGCTGCCCGCCGATCCGGTTCAGGCGGTTCTTGATCGTCGGGTAGCTGACCCCGAAGTACTGCTCCATCTGCTTGATCGAGCCGTGGCTTCGGACGAACGCGGCAACGAAGACCTGATCCTCCGCGGACAGGTTCGCCAGCGCGGGGAGTTCGAAGGCTCCCTCTATGGCGATGTCCTTGCCGACCAGCCGCACTCGCTCTATCACCACAGGCGCACCCTGCGTCATCTTAGTCAGTTCCTGCCAGTCCTTAGCCATGACTTACCTCCACCAGATCAACTATCTTGAGGATTATACCACGGTTCATCATGAAAGTCAATGCTATTATTGAAAAAGTTAATCATTTCGGCAAATGGTGTTGTGATAGTTCATCTGTGGTGGGTTTGGATGGCAAGCGTATGAGCGCATAACCGAGAGGGAGGTGTGACGCGGTTATGAGAAGGACTTTATTCCAGGAACAGACTCCTTGCGGGTCATGACTGCACGGGCCGCTCCTGATGCACATCGGTCAGCTTGTCGTATTTGTCGCGCTCGGCCCACTTGGCTTCCTCACAGGTACTGAGCCATGCTCTTGCCCAATTCGTAGGCTTCCTGGAGTTTCTCCTGTCTACCCCGCAAGTCCACGACCTCCGATACCCCTTCGACGGTCAGTCGCGCGACCGGGCGAATCTGTAGGAGGCTATAGAAACGCTCAATGGTTTCGATCAGGCGCTGATTCTCCGCTGGATCTTTGCCTGCACGTATGGCGACTGCCACCCCGACCTTGCCTGAAGTAACTTTCGTGGTCCCGTCGGCTGCATTGCATAGTGGAAGTGACCGATCAATGAAGGCCTTCAACTGGGCGGTCACCTCGCCCCAGTACGAAGGTGAGGCGATAACTACGATATCGGCATCCATTAGGTCGGTGATCAGTACAGACATGTCATCGTGCTGAACGCACTTGCCGGCCATCCAGCATTCCCGACATCCCTTACAGAAGCCGATATCGAGGTCGGCGATGACACGCCTTTTTGCCTCGATGCCCACTGATGCCATGCCCGCGATGATCCTATCCACGATCATCGCGGTGCTGCCATAGGCCTTCGGACTCCCAATTATGCAAACGGCTTTCTTACTCATTCACGCCTCCTCCAGTAATCAGCAGCTTCATCGAATACAGTCTTCGTCAACCTGTGCTATAAACCATTCTGTGCGCCTCGTTGCACCTGGCAATGACGTCGGTGAATCGCCCATCCGCTCTGCGCTCAATCTCGTCGAGTATTGCCTTCATCTTCTTCGTGGCAGGCAGATCGAGCAGGCCGGGGATGTCCAGCCTTGCGACCAGTGCGCGATTGATCTCATCCTGGTTCAGCTCGGGATCGCGCGCGAGGTGTTTCGCGCACACGACCCACAGCTTCAGCAGATGCCCCACCGGGTCTTGAACAGATGAAATGTCCTCTCTACCGAACGATGTACAGTGCGGTTGGGCATCTATGGCCAGGTCCACTTGCCAGAACGGCGGCACTCCGTTGAGATAGAAATTGAGGATATACCACTCCGGCACCATGCTGGAGTTGATGTCGTGAAAGCAGACATCGAAGTTCGAATGCATGAGTTCGATGGCCTTGTATATGAACTGCCCGTTGTTGTGCCCTGAGACATCGACGGTAACATCGATATCCGAATACTCGTCGGGTGTGCCATTCGCCAGGCTCCCGCGCAGCACCGCCTCCCTCACTTCCGGCTGCGCCCGGAAAAGCGTAAGCACCTGGTTTGCGATCTCAAGCCGTTTGTCCATCTGCATCTCCACCGCTCACTGCTGACCGTTCACCTGTTCACCAAAGGACGGCGGTGCCCCAACCGTCCGCATATCCACAAACCGCGTGGAGAATCCGCCGTCGGTTACCGTGAAAACGCGGTAGCCTGTCAGTCCCTTGTCCGCCGCGCAGGAGAAGCTGATCGCGGGAGTGGAGATGAAGCTGATGCCGCCGAAGAAGGATTCGCCGAACCGGTGGATGTGCCCGGTCAGTACCGCCTCCACCTTGTTGACACGCAGGAGCTTCAGGAGTTCTCCGCGCGCAGGCTCGGCGGGTACCCAGTAGTTCGCAGGCTCATCCGGCTTGTCCAGGAAGAGCGGCTGATGCTCGAAGATGAAGATACGCTTGCCCTTCGCCTTGCGGAGTTCGGACTTCAGCCAACTCGTCTGACGAGTTTCCTCCGCCAGCTTGGAGTTGTAGAGGTTGGAGTCCAGCCCGATGAACACGCACCCCGCGTGCTCAAACGAAACGTGGTCATACCCCGCAGCCGCACGCCAAGCGTTCACTCGCGCATCGGCTTCCTCAGCGGTGATCTTGCCGATCTCCTGGATGTCATGGTTCCCGGGGATAACGTACATCGGTGCGGTAAAGGCGCTGCTGATCTTCTTGAAGAGCGCGGAGTCCTCAGGCGACCAGGCCGTGAGCGCATCGCCGGTGTGGATGACGAAAGCGGGCTTCAGCGCGTTGATCTGCCGGATCGCCTCGGCGTACCGCGCATTGTACGCGGTCTGCTTCACGCCGACATGCGTGTCGCTGATCTGAACGAATGTAAAATCGGCATAGGTGGTCAAGGGGATCATGGAAAGTATCACCAGCAGGAAGATGATTCTCAACATGTGCGGTCGCCTGCCTCTTCTGAGTATTGCCCGCCTCGTGGACAGGCTCTATCCGAATGATAGGCGGTTGAGGCGGGGGTGTCAAGTCGGCATGAGAGAATGGTCCACGGGGAATGGTCTACCGGGGAAATGGTCAGATGGTCAGAATGGTCAGAATGGTCTATGGCTGATGGCGGGACCATTCTCGTGAGCCTTACTCGTTGATCCTACTCGCCTGTCCTGAGCTTGTCGAAGGGTACTCGGCGGGAGCAGACCCTCATCCCCGGCCCTTCTCCCTTTCGCCGCGCACAACCGCCGCGCGGCTTGCGGGTGCGACCCGATAAGAGGAGAAGGGAGTAACTGGATTACTAGATCTTCGCTAGCACGCGGGCGGCGAGGGCGCGGCGGCGCTGTTCGTAGATGTCGTCTACCTCGGCGCGCTTTAGGAACCGCTCAAGAACCGGCGCAGCGTACTGCATCTCTTCAACCGCTGCGGGCGTATTAACCTCGCTGATAGCAAGTAGCGTGTAGTAGAACGGAAACTTCTTCCACTGGCCGTTGCCTTTGCGATTCTCTTTCAGCAACTCCATGCCTCTGGCCAGGCGCGTCTTAGAATCCTGCAGACCGCCGACGGACAGGTGCCGCCAGTATGCTACAGTGCAGATGCCGCAGCAGTACTCGCCCATGGTTTCGGGGTTCGGCTCACCAGACGGTAGGAGCAGTTTGCTCATCATCCCCTGGGTTGCCTTTGCCAGAGCGCCCTCCACGAAATGATCGTCAATATTCAGGACTATCAGCACACGGCAGGCTTCTTCACCCAGGATGTGACCGGTGGTTACGCCGGGTTTGGCTGGCTCGCCGGTGTAGACTCGCACACCTTCGGTATATTCGATGTCCGTAGGCGCTGGCATTCCCGCGTAGGAAAACCTCAATCCCTGGCGTCCGGCAATCCACTTCGCGGCCGGTTCTTTCTCAGCCTTCGTAAGCTTTTTGTCGGAGAGCAGCGCATCATTCAGCGCATCCAGGTTCAGCGCCATGCGGTCGGGACTCATGATATACATAGTGGGATTCCTCCGAGGCACGGTTGCCCGATGACCTTCGCCGACACCTCTGTTATCTCTATTATACACCTATTTCAAGAAAATTATCTGCCGAAGTTAAGAAAACCTGGCATTTGCCTTTCGATCCACAATATCGGCGATGGCTTTTCACAGGCGATGCACTCTGCTAAACTGGTGCAACGGAGGTGCAGGCATGAAAGGAATAGTCGTCGGACTGGGCGGATGGGGATGGTCATGGGTGCAGGTTCTGCGCGATAGCGGATGGGAGATATCCGCATGGGTGGATGTGAACGAAACCGCGCTGAAACGGGCTGTGGACGAACTCGGGGCTGATCCGAGCCGGTGCCACAAGACCCTGGGCGATGCGATACGGCAGACTAAGGCCGATGCCGCATTCATCTTCACACCGCCTATTGCCGCGCGCGCAGATGACATCACCGCCGCCATGGATGCCGGGCTTCACGTGCTGGCGGAAAAACCACTAATTTCCACTACCGACGAGCTTCGCATGGTTCTGGATCGGCACAAGACCTGCGGAGTGAAGCTGATGGTCGGACAGGGCTACCGGTGGTTCCCCGGCGCGAAGGCCATGCGCGAGGCGGTCGTCGCCGGTGGGTTGGGCGACCTCGGATACATGAATGTCCTATATCACATGGCTCTCAACATGCCCGGCGCCCATGTCGCCACCATGGAAGACGCCATGATTCTCGCCATGAGCATCCACCACCTGGACACCATGCGCTTTGTCATCGGCTCGGAGCCTGAGAGCGTGCTGGCGAAGGGCTGGAACCCGCCTTGGAGTTGGTGCAAGTGCAACGGCTGCGTGGAGTCTCTGTTCACCTTCCCCGGCGGCAAGCGCGTGAACTACTTCTCGGGCTGGTCGGCGCGGCGGAACGAAACCGACTGGTTCGGCCATTGGGACCTGGAGTTCGAGAAAGGCTCGCTCTGGACTGACGGCGTTAAGTCGAGCGTCTTCGCGGACGGCGGGCGGACGGATACCGCCGGGCCGGAGATCAACGCCACGCACACGCGGTATGACGTGCTGCGCGAGTTCACCGCGTCCATCGAAGAGAACCGTGAACCGGAGTGCTCGCTTGCGGACAACGTGAAGACGCTGATGATGGCGTTCGGAATCATCGAATCGTCCCGCACCGGCAGCGAGGTAGACCTCCGGGAGTTCGCCGAGAAGTCCGGTTTGCTTTGCTGAGGACTAGCCACTCGTTCGCTGGATCTTGAGCTTCGGTCTCACGGGCTTATCCGGTGACTCTTCCCACAGCGCCTTTGCCAACGGGAACGGATCGAGTGCGCGGTCCAGTATGCCGTGTACATAAGCCAGGGTGACGCCGTAGTTAGTCATCGGGATACCTGCGTCCTTGGCCGACTTCTGCCGGAAACACACCTCGCGCCGGTTGAGTGTACACGCGCCGCAGTGGATGATGACGTTGTACTTCGCGATGTCGTCCGGGAACTCGATGCCCGAGCTGAAGCCGAACTCCAGCTCACCGCCGACTGCCTGACGCAGCCACCGCGGAATCTGCACCTTGCCGATGTCATCGCCCTGCCGATGGTGCGTACAGCCCTCAGAGATGAGCACCTTGTCGCCGATCTTCAGGTTCT
This sequence comes from Armatimonadota bacterium, assembly GCA_025358205.1. Classification (GTDB taxonomy): domain Bacteria; phylum Armatimonadota; class UBA5829; order DTJY01; family DTJY01; genus JANYKG01. Next base: position 75,449 of record JANYKG010000119.1, on the reverse strand, counting down.
TGAGGGCACGAGCGCCCGCGACGAACTCCTCCAGGTTGCCCTTGTACCGCGCCATGAGGATGGAGAAACTGGTCATCCAGATGTCTTTCGGGGTGTCCGCAGCGACCTTCAGGAACGCCTGTGAGTCGGTGATGACGATCTTGGGCTTGTTCTTCAGGTTCTCCAGCGCGTTCTTCAACTCGCGTTCTTTCACGACTACCGAGTATGCGTCGTTATCCAGCGCGTCGCGGAGGGTCATCACCTGCGGGAGGATGAGCCGTCCCTTCGGCGCGGCCTTGTCTATGGGGACGACGAGGACAACGATGTCGCCGGGGTTGATCAGGTCGCCGATGATGGTCGGCTCGGCGAACCCCTCGGGCGCATTGGTGATGAGGCACTGCTTCAGGCCCTCGATGTTCTCGCCGGTCGTGGCGGAAACGGCGACGTAGGGCAGTTCGTGGGCTTCGGCCCAGGTCCCGACTTGGGATTTCAAATCTCGAATTTCAGATTTCAAATCACGTGTCCGCACCAGATCAATCTTGTTCTCGACGACCAGCATGGGGAGCTTGCGCTCCTTTACCATGCCCGCGAGCTTGTTGTCCCACTCGCCGGGTTCGCTCCCTGCCTCGATGATGAGAACGGCCAGGTCGGTCTTCTCCAGTACCCGCAGCGTCTTCTCCACCCGCAGCTCGCCGAGCGCCCCCACGTCGTCAATCCCGGCGGTATCGGTGATAACCACCGGCCCAATCGGCAGTATCTCCATCGCTTTCGCGACCGGGTCGGTTGTGGTGCCGGCGACGTCTGACACGATGGCGAGCTTCTGGCCCGTCAGCGCATTGATCAGGCTGCTCTTGCCCGAGTTCCTCCGCCCGAATATGGATATATGCATCCGCTCCCCGGATGGCGTCTGATTCATTCCCATGTCTTGCCTGTACCCCTCGTACTCTTACTCCTACTCGTACTCTTACTCGTACTCTCTTCAGGTTCCGGGTGTCCGGTTCCAGGTGTCAGGGCTGCGTGATACGTGATGAGTGATCTGGGTCAACCGGTCATCGGATCCGCCGCCGGGTTCGGGCTGAATCGTGATGCCGCCGCCTGACGCAGTCACCAGAACTCTCTGTCCCGGCTTGATACCCAGCTTCTCCCGAATCTCCTTCGGGATAGTCACCTGGTACTTATCACCGATTGTTACCTGATGCATGATGCCTCCACACCTGACGAATGCGAACCTACATACATCGTACATCGGAAGGTGAGTACGGTCAAGCAATCACACAACGTCCGACGCGGTCAAACGTTATTCCGTGATGCAAAGCAGTCATTCGCCCGGTTCAGGAAAGTCCACGGAGTCCAGACCTCCACTTCTCCGGACGGATCAACGTCCCGGGCACCGATCGCCGCCACCAGATATGGCTCCAGTGAGAGGTGGTCATGCACCTTCAGCATGTGCAGTCCGTCCGATATAGCCAGGCCATCACGGATGATCCGGTGACCGTCGAAGTACAGACGGACGCCCGGTGTGTATGGGGTGTCTTCCTCGGTGATGAGACGGCCCTTCTGCTGGGACGAAACCACGTGCTCAGGCGACACCCACAGCGCCCATGCTAGCATGACGTATTCCGCGTAGTCCGCGGGTTCTCCGAAGACGAACAATCCGACAGCCCCGCGAGACAGATCCTCACGTCTCAGCCTCTCGTGCGAGCGCAGTTCCCCGCACCCCCTGATCTTCGCCCAATTCTCCACCGATGTCGAGTGTACCCACCACAAGGGATCGTCCGGCCTTACGGTCGAGCGGTCGGGTGTACACTCGACCGCTCGCCGAACCACGGAATCGGCATCCACGTCCGGCGGGAAGGAGACGATGACTCTGCGCCCGTGGTCCGTTTCATACTTCAGGAAGTCGGCGAGTCGCGTTTCCATGCTCGTGAAGCACCGGCCGACGAATGTGACTGGGGCCGCACCTGGAGGGGGCGGCATGCAAATCTTGTAGTCACGGAGCAACTCGCCTCTCAGCAGATCCGCGTACCTGGCCTCAATGTCCAATATGCCTCGCCCCATAACGAAGCAGTATGGTCCCTGACCACGCTGCTGCTCCAAGTGGGACTCATCGCCACTGTCCGGCACCTTGCCACAGAACGCACCGCCCGGCCTGCCGTTAGCTATCCTATCGTCGTCTTCGTCACGCAGGCGAAAGACGCTCCACTCCGGGCCGTAGATCCCGTCCGGTGTGAAGGGATTCGGCTGGTTCTCGTCCCATCCTGCTGGAGATCTGAGATACTTCATGTCCTCAACCTTGTCAGTCTCCCTTCGGCACGGCCAGGACCACCGAGTAGACGTAGAACCCCCGAGTAGTTCCGCCGACCGTGTCATCGAAGCGGAAGACCACCTCATTCGCACCGTGCTTGAAGGTTCCAGGCGGTAGGTCGAACTGCGCCGCAATCTTCTTACTGTCTCCGCTCATCGGAAGCGGATACTCTTTGCCCGCGATGATCATCACGCCCTCAGTCGCCGAGTCCGTATCGCTCACGGTCATCATCAGCCTTAGCGTTCTGTCAACCGGGTAATCATCGGGTACCGTCACTGTCACCGTGCGCGTCAGACCCACGTCGCCGACTACCTCTATCCGCCCGCGAGTGCAGCGGATGGGCCTGGTGACACCTTCATTCACCAATGCGGACTCGGAACCGGTGAGCGTCTCCAGGTAGTCAGTTGTCGGTTTCCATTCGCCCACTGTCGGCAAGTACCGATAGAACGGATTGCCGTCACCGTGCGGGAACCGGTACTCAGCCTGACGCCGCGACACGATCTCCTTGGCCTGAGTCTGAATCGCCAACAACTCAGTGACCACCTTGTCGTCCATGGCCGGGATGTCTTTGCTGGTCGTCTCCTCCAACGCGAACTTGGTTACAGCCTCGTAGGCCTTGAGTTGATGCACACAGCGTAGGTTGGCGATCTGCATCGTGTCGAGCAGCTCGTCGAACCATGGCTTTGCCTGAGGCGTGACCTTCCCCTCAACCAACTTCAGCTTTGTATACGCGCGGCCGTAGCTCTCCGCCAGCGCCTTCAGATCAGTCAGGTAGTTGGACTGAAGCTCCTTGATCTCGGCGGATGACTTCCCCTCAACGTTCCCGAAGTTTCGGTTGGAGAGAAGCGGAGTGATTAGCTCCATCATGTTGTATCCCGGCTTGCTCGATTTTTGTATCAGGTACAGCTCGTTCGCCGCGATCACATCGTTCAGGGCGCTCGTCACCACGCCGCCGGCTTTCGGTCCGAAGATGGAGGCATAGTCACCCAATACCTCGTCCACGCCGTAAGTTTTCGGGTTCCAGCCGAACCGCGCCACGGCATAATCGTTCAGCCAGTACATCCACTCAAGGCCGCTGCTGAATGTGATGTGCCCCTCAGCCTTGCCTGCGAGCAGGTTCGCATCCACCCAGCGGGATTTGATGTACAGCGGGAAGTACATCGGCGTGTCAATATCGAAACCGCACCAATAGGCGGTCTCCGGCCAATACCACACCGGCCGGACCTTCGCCTGCTCCAGCGCGAAGTCCCTCAGCGCGGAGAAGTCCGTGTTGCCGTAGGTCGGCGCAGGGTTCACCAGGTCGTAGAACTGCGTGGTGTGAACCGCCGCTCCGACATCGGGCGAGCAGAGCTTCGGCAGGAAGAAGAACCTCGGGCAGGATTCATCGCCCGGCGTACCGGCGGTCGGGTGTACCCAGAGCGTGATGAAGATGTTCGGGTACTTCGCCTTCACGTAGGTCCGCAGGGCTTCCACCCGCTCGACGGTGACCTTCACCGGGGACGCGGTATCCGTACACCCCTCGGCCTTCTTGAACGGGCTGACCTCGTTCTCGCCGAAGAAGACGCACATCGCGTCAATCCCCAGGCTGGCGATCTCGTCAACCCCCTGGTGCAGGCATGTGGTCCACGTTGCGGTGTCGGACAGGCATGCGTCGCACTTCAGCAGATTGTAGGAGTGCTGCTGGCGGAAGGGCATTCCCACCACCAGCCCGACCTTCACGCCCCTGTCATGCGCATATCGCACGATCTTGTTGACATACTCGCGCCGCGCGGAAACGTCGTACAGGTCAACCCACCACCAGAAGAGGTAGTTCTGTCGGTTCTTTGCGTGCCATTCCACGTACCGATAGGCGCGCTGGAGGTTCTCGTCAGACGGCGTGGCCATCAGGATATCCGTGTACTCGATGGGGTGCAGAGTGTGCTGCTGGATGCCGCGCGATTTGTACGCGGGCGACTGAGTGATGTTCATCTCGCCGACCTGCAGATCATGGCTTTTGGGGACGTACTCCTGCTCCGGGTGGAAGAACCGCACGCCGAGCTTCTCGATGAGGGTGTATGTGCCGTACATGGCGCCGACGGCCCCCTTGCCGGTGATGCGGATGGTCGGCGGACGACCTGATTCGCGCTCCGTGCGGATGATGAACGATCCGTCCGGCTCCGGGAGTCCATCTCCCGCGGGGTTGATCAGAATGACAGTGGTATCCGTGAAGACGAGCGGGGTTGACCCAGCCGCCTCATGGATCGGCAGTTTCGCGCCGGAGATCAGCGCGACGTACTTCTGCAGGTCGTCCGCTGCGACGCGTACCGGTGCGCTCGCGTCCTTCGGAATCACGATCGCCGCCTTCGCCTTGCCGTTCTCAGCAATCACCCACGGCTTAGCCGCTGCACTAGCTTGAACGCCAGGTGCTATACACATCATCGCCAGAATAGCTACTATCCCGAAAGCTCTTCTGTTCATTTCTGTTCCACCTTCCCATCCGCGGTCATCGGCGGCCTATCTGCTCTCCCACCACTTCTTCGCCGCCGCCACCTGGTCTATCGCCCTCATATGTGTCTCGCGCCAGCGCGGTGTGGTCGGCTGCCACGTCGTCTGCAGGAACCCCTTCAGCCGTTCGGGCGCGATGTTCTCCTTTGCAAACTTCACGGTGTCTCCGAAGTTCGTATCGCATGACCAGTTTGCACCCGTCGGTATCTGGTCGTACCCATGCTCCTCCAGGTCGAGGTAGGCCTTGACGTAGGTGTGGCTTGGGTCGAAGGACTCGCCGTAGTACCAATTGCTCTGCATCACCGACTTCGGCATCTTATCGAAGAAGATCTCCGGGTAGTGCCACTCGTAGTCGGACCAGACCCACGGACGCGAGCCGCCGCTCTCTACCTGCTCGAACAAGAAGTAGAGGTCGTGCCACCACAGGTCAAACTGCCTGCAGACTACATATGCGAAGTGCTGCTGGTGTGGGTAGGTCTCCTCATCCATGCCCAGGTGGAAGAGCCTGGGCTTGTTGAAGAGGTCAATCGCCTCCGCGATCAGATCTTTGCACACTCCGTAGTATGTGTCCGTCGAGACCATCCGCGAGTACTTGCCCATCCAGGCATCGTGGCACGCGGAGAAGTTCAGCTTCGGAATCGGCTCAAGCCCGAGTTCCCTGAGTTTCGCCAACTCTGCTCTAAGCTGCGCGGGGGACCATGCGCCCTCGATGGCGATCTCCGGGTGGCTCTCGTACTGCACAGCGTCGCCGATATCTATGACCACCATGTTCATCCCGGCCTCGACCATCTTGGCGACCGACTCGTTCCAGACCTCAGTGTCGAAGCGCAGGTAGGGTTGCACGACCTTGTCGCAGTCCCACGGCTCCTGTTCGCGGTCAATCCACAGATTCGTGCTCAAATGAATCAGATTCGCCCAGATGATGTCGTCTTTGACCATTGTCTTCTCCTCTATCTTTATGCTAATCGTGAGTCTGCCGCACGGTACAGTCCATGAAGCCCGATTCCTGCCAGAACCAGCCCGAGAAGCGCCCATACCCCATCCGCGAACAGGTTGATCCTGTGGATGTCCTGTGCCGAGTATGCAACGAACAAAGCGCGGAGATCGGCGTTCGTGCCGGCCAGCGTATGGTAGGCGTGATAGGCGGCCTGAAGGTGCGACCAGTCCTTCAGCGCGTAATATCCGCACACCAGCGCCCACGCGACGCCGGGAATTACCAGAAACACTGATAGTTGCATCCGCTTGGTCATAACTGAAAACCCGTTTCTCGCTCATGTTTGGGGATAGGTTCTAATGGAGATATGCGACATGTAGGCCAGAATACCTGTTTTCCGGCGATACCCTAATGCAGAAAACAATCGCTGCCATAATGGTTAGTACCTGCGGGGCCTCGGCAAGCGTGCCTCCACAAAGGCCGTTGCTGTGTGTACCTGCTTTGAGGGGCGCCGATGGAGATTGAGTAGTACTCCACCGGCGCCCCTTATTATTCATGAAGTTATCGGATATCTATTCGCGAGACCGGAGTTCGATCACTTCGCGCTTTCGTCCATCTCCATGATCCCGAAGATGTTGCCCTCGGTATCCTTGAAGTACGCCATGTAGCCCATACCCACAATGGCGGTCTTCGGCATGACCGCCGTACCGCCGACCGCAAGGATCTTCTTCTCATACTCATCGAACGAGGGAACGTCCACGGTGTTGACGGTCGTGGCCTCGGGGCACGAGCGCTTCAGGAGACCGCCGTTGATCCCCATTTCACCCTCGCCTGTGTCCACCAACCAGTACTCCATCGGGCCGTCCCATTTCTGAATCTTCCATCCGAACACGTTGCTGTAGAACGCCGACGCCCTCCCCGGGTCGTCTGCGTTGATCTCGAAATGCACTACTCTTGGCATAAGTTGTCTCCTTGGTTTGTTTGATACCCCGCTGGGGATACCCACCTGTACCCGCTGGGCGGGATGGGCCAAACGCGGAGCGGGGTACGTACCTTTGTAGTCGCAGGCTTCATGCCTGCGTCCGGTGTGGCCAAACGCACCCGTAAAGGGTGCGGCTACAGTCGGTCTACTTGCCCAGGAAAATAGCCACGGAGCATCGGGAGAGGAAGCCGGACTTGGCGTCGGCGGCTCGGATGCGGGCGGCGTCGGCGTTGCTGACCACCACGTCGGTCGCGAACTTGGCGCCGCGCCTCAGCGCCTTCACGGTCAGCGGACTCTTCCCAATCCGGTCGGACTTCAGCGCCTGTTCCATTCTTCGGGGATAACCGACGATGCCGACCTCGATCGCGAAGTCCGGCGAGCAGTACACCGTGCCGTAGACCTCTTTGCCGTCCTCGTCGTAGATCTTCGGGCTCATGGCGGGAAGAACGCCCAGACCAGTCGCGTCTATCAGCAGACCCGATGGGTCGCCGCTGCTGCCTGCGAACACCGGGCTTGATGTCAGCAGTTCATCCTTCAGGCCGGAGATCAGGCCACCTTCGCCGGTCAGTGGAGCCTGCAGGATCACCTCAAACGATGCGTCCTCAAGCTGCTTCTCGCTGATAACTTCAGCCCCGCGGATGAAGCCCTCGACCTTCAGACGCACGTCGTCCGATTCTGTTATGAAGTTCTTTACGCTGGTCTGACCGGTCACGCGGACGCCTTTGGTGACCGATGCCAGGTTCCTGTACGCATCGGCGACTGCCGCCTGCCGTGCCATCAGCTTTGCCTGCGCCTGGTTTGCCGCATCGCCGGGCAGCACGCCGTGGCCCACCGCCTTCATGACCTGCTTCTCCCAGTTGATCCACCCGCCGCTTACACGCTCCACGGTCGGGGGGTCGGCGGCGAAGGATGTGGTCGCAGAAACAAGCAACAGTGCAACAGCCAGACACAGGCGGACGGAACGTCCAACACTCAACGTCCAACATTCAACATTCAACATTAGAGTCCCCCTGGACCGGCGCGAAGGATTCTCGGTTTCGGCTCAGTCTCTTTGTCTATCACAATGCTTTCCGCAATGCCCACCAACCCGGTTTCGGTGTTGATCAGCCTGGCGTTGATAACCACGCAGTCCTTGCGGTCGGAAATGCTGCCGACCAGCACCGCCCGCGCGCCGACCAGCTTGCCGAGCTTCTTGGCAGTCGCGCTGTCCACAAGCGCGGAACTCTGTATCTTCAACTCGCGAAGCACCTGGTCAAGCTGCGTTCGTTCCACAAGTCGAAACACTCCGGTTTTCACCAGCGCGGTGCCTAAATCCTCCAGCACGTCCTCCACTGAGGCCGGGTTGGATATGCCGATCCCCTTGAACCGCGAAACAGCTATGTCCACCGGCTTCGTTCCGAACTCCTGAGAAGCATCAACCGCGGTCTTCAGCTTGGCAGCCAGTGCGGAGATATCCTCGGCCTTTAGGATGAGCCGTTCGCCCACCGAGGGAATCAGGTTCGAGGCCGATGGATCGCTCGTGAACTCGATAGCCTCGGAGGATATGTGAGTATCGGCGGGGATATCCACAGGCTCACCGGGGTCAAGCAGCGCGCTTGCGATGATTGGTATGTTGCGCTCGATCCACTGGGAGCATACCGCCCGCACGGCGCCGCTCTTGGACTCGTCGTTGCTGTCACCGGGTATCGGCTGTGCGAGAGTAACGTCAACCGACGGGATGACCATGCCGGATTTTGACTCCACCACGGAGAACTCAGTAGACCCGCCGTATGCGTAGAAGATCATCTCGCCAAACCGCTCGCCTGCCGGTGATGTACTGACCGACCCTTTGATGATGATTGAAGGCTTCTTTGTGGTGACAGTCAGACCGAGAGCCGCCAGTTCGTTCGATATCTTGGTTCCAGCCAGGCCCTCGATCTCCACGCCGAACTTGGGGTTGGGACCGTCACGCAGCTTGGTACACGCGCGCTTGAGCGAATCCGCGGGCTTACCCGGCGCGACGACGGCATCAATCTTCACGCGGTACATGCCGTCCGCAAGTCCCTCACCCACAATCGCGTAATCGCGGACGAAACCTTCCGAACTCATGCGCACCGTGTCCTCCGCTGACATGAAGTTCTTGATGCGGGTCTGGCCTTCCACCGTCACGCCGACCGCGTTCTCCACCGCGCGTCTCAGTGCATCCGCCAGCGCGGCGTGTCGGCACGATGACTTGTCCGCGCCCGATGGACACGCTGCAAAGCCCTCCGCCGTCACCTTCACGTCCGAAGGCGCGACGGCCTCAGCCGCGAATGCGGACGCGCACAACACGATCAGACAGATTATCAGCGCTCTGGTAGCAACAGTCATACCGGTCTCCTCGGATTCATTATATCACATGCCTGACGCCTATACCCCATATTATCGGCAAATCGGCTGGCAAACCATTCCCTAGCGAAAATGTGATACGAAATTCACCATGTTTTACCGGCTGAAGCGTAGACAGTTGCCACCCGAAGCTGTACAATGAGTGCAGGCTGGATTGACCACCTCAAATTGTTCAGCCGTACTTTCCAAAACGGTGCATCGCCTGCAGGAAAGACCCTTCTTTTTCGTGAAGTTTTCTATAGGAAGTCTACCACCCGGGGCAAGGTTAGGAATGGCATCACCAGGCTTTATACATCTGCACACGCACACCGAGTTCAGCCTGCTCGACGGCGCCTCTCGGATACCCGATCTCGTCAGCCGTGCAGTGGAGATGGAAATGCCCTCGCTGGCCATCACCGACCACGGAAACATGTTCGGCAACATCACGTTCTACAGCGAGGCGAAGTCGAAGGGCATCAAACCGATCCTCGGCTGCGAGGTCTACGTCGCCCCGCGAACCCGGCATGACAAAGAGGGCCGCCTGGACAAGGAACAGTATCACCTGGTGCTGCTCGCGGAGGACGAGAGCGGCTACAAGAACCTCATCAAACTGGTGAGCACCGCGTGGCAGGAGGGGTTTTACTACAAGCCGCGCGTGGACAAGGAACTGCTGAGCCAGTACAGCAAGGGGCTGATCGCGCTCACGGCGTGCCTCGGCGGCGAGGTGCCTCACTTCATCCTGCAGAACAACAGTGCGCAGGCCGAGCGGTCGCTGGGCGAGTACGTAGACATCTTCGGCAAGGACAACCTGTACCTCGAACTTCAGGAACACTACCTGCCGGAGCAGAAGCCGACCAACGAGGCGATGATTTCTCTCGCCGAGAAGACCGGGCTGAAGCTCGTCGCGACAAACGACATCCACTACACGAACAAGGCCGACTCTGAGCCGCACGATGTACTCCTGTGCATCCAGACCAACTCCGCGCTGGACGACCCGAAGCGTATGCGGTTCGGATCACAAGAGTTCTACATGAAAAGCCAGGAGGAGATGGCGCGTCTGTTCGGCCATATCCCTGAGGCCCTTGCGCACACCCTGGAGATAGCCGACCGGTGCAACATCAAGTTCGATTTCGGGCGATCCATGCTGCCCGACCCCGGCATACCGGTGGAACTCACGCCGGACGACTTCATGGTGCGTGAAGCGCAGGCCGGGCTGCTTGCGAAGATGGGCGGCAGCATCTCCGAGTCCTATCAGAAGCAGTTCGACTACGAATGCGGCATCATCAACCAGTGTGGATTTGCGACCTACATGCTGATCGTGCGCGACTTCACTGATTTCGCCCGAAAGCAGGGCATCCACGTCGGCGTTCGCGGATCGGCGGCAGGCAGCCTTGTGTGCTATGCGCTGGGCATCACGGACGTTGACCCCATAGAGTACGGCCTTACGTTTGAACGGTTCCTGAACCCGGAGCGCATCGAGATGCCTGATGTGGACCTGGACATCCAGGACGACCGCCGGGACGATCTCATTCAGTACGTCATTGACAAGTACGGCAAGGACCGCGTCGGCCAGATAGCGACATTCGGCAGTCTGAAGGCGCGGGCGGCGGTGAAGGACTGCGGGCGCGTGCTGGGCATGGAACTGTCGGACGTGAACCGGATATCCAACATGATCCCCCAAACGGTGGGCGTGACCATTGACCAGGCGATTGAAGAAAATCCGGAGATGAAGGCTGCTTACAAAGGCAGCGCGGAGATCAGGCGGCTGATAGACACAGCCAGATCGCTGGAGGGCCTTAACCGCAGCGTGGGCGTACACGCGGCAGGCGTGCTCATCTGCAAGGACCCGCTGACCGACCACGTGCCGCTGCACTTTGGCGGCAAGGGCGAGGTAGTCGCGCAGCTCGCCAAGAAAGACATCCAGAAGGTCGGTCTGCTGAAGATGGACTTTTTAGGTCTGGCTAACCTCACGATTCTGGCCAATGCCGTCGTAAACGTGAAGAAGAGCCACGGGATAGATGTAGACATCCTGGACATCCCGCTGGACGATGCCAAGACCTTCGAGATGTTGGGGCGGGGCGATACGAACGGTGTGTTCCAGCTTGAGAGCGCCGGGATGCGGCGGAACGTCGTAGACCTTAAGCCGAACTCGGTGAGGGAACTCGCGGCTATCGTGGCTCTGTACCGCCCAGGCCCAATGGCATTCATTCCAACGTTTGTGAGGTCAAAGTTCGGTCTTACTCCCATCACATACCTACACCCCGATCTGGAGCCGGTTCTAGCGGAGACCTACGGCGTAATCTGTTATCAGGAACACGTTCTCCGTATCGCCAACGTCATCGCGGGGTTCACCATGGGCCAGGCGGATGTCCTGCGGAAGGCCATGTCCAGCAAGAGCAAAGAGGTCATGGACGAGCAGCGGACCAAGTTCGTCGAGGGTGCGAAGAACAGGGGTATTGACCGGAAAATAGCCGATCAGATATACGATCAGATCGAGCCGTTTGCCGGATACGCGTTCAACAAGGCTCATGCCGTGTGCTACGCGTTTGTGGCTTACCGAACCGCTTATATGAAGTCCACCTACCCGGTGGAATACTACGCCGCTCTGCTTACCGCGAACATGGACAACAAGGACAACCTCGCCATGTACATGGATGACACCAAGCGGCTTGGCGTACACGTCTTGCCGCCCGATGTCAACGCCAGCGGGTGTGATTTTGAGGTGGAGGACAACGCGGTACGGTTTGGGCTGGCGGCTGTGAAGGGCGTTGGACGCGGCGTGGTGGAGGCGATTGCGCAGATAAGGCAGGAGGACGGGCCGTTCACCTCGCTGCACGAGTTCTGCCGCCGCGTGAACAGCAGTACCGTACCGCAGAGCGCCGTTGAATGCCTGATCAAGATCGGCGCATTCGACGGCATAAATAACAACCGCGCGCAGCTTCTGTTTGTGCTGGAGGACGCGGTGACATCGGCGGCCAGGGACCAGCGCGACAGGCGAAACGGCCAGGGTTCGCTCTTCGACGCAATGATCGCGGAGGACGAGCCGTCGTATCTGGAGCCTACCGTGCTTCCGCAGGTGACCGCGCTGTCCACGGATGAAATGCTCGCCATGGAGAAGGATCTCCTCGGCATCTACGTCTCCGATCATCCGCTGATGCAGTATCAGGAGAAGCTGGAAAAACTCGTAAATGTGACCAGCGACCAACTTAAGGAAAAAGCCGAGAAGGAAGATGTGGTTGTCGCCGGGATGGTGGTTCGGGTCAAGAAGATCACGACCAGGAAAAACCAGCTTATGGCGTTTGCTACCATCGAAGATTTGAGGGGCAGCATTGATGTCACGATTTTTCCCAAGCTGTATGAAGAGTGCATCCAGCACCTGATTGAGGACAGCATCGTGCTGGTGCGCGGTAAGGCAAACCGCAGGGAGCGCGCGAACGGCGATGAAGAGGGCGGTGAGGTAGGCATCATCTGCGACTCCATCCTGCCGATAGCCACTGCATTCAACGGAAATGGGAACGGCAACGGCGGACCGAAAGCTGTGAATATCAAGATCGGCTCGCTTCCACGCAAGGACCTTGTACACTTACAGACAGTGCTGGGCGCGTATCCCGGCGAAAACCCGGTCTTCTTCCACGTCGCGCAGAACGGGTCGACCAGAAGGGTTTCGGTTGAGCATCGCATAGACCCGTCCACCAGGTGTCTCGGAGAGCTTGAGCGGCTCCTGGGCAAAGAAGTAGTGTGGGTCGAGTGACATGGGAGCGCGGACGTCCCCGTCCGCTCTTTCCGAAGATGATTTCAAATCTCAGATATCAGATGTGGGAACACGGATAGGAGAAGGAGAGGGACAATGAAGATGGTTACGCTTCTGATGATCGCCGCGACGCTGATGGTTATGGCCGGAACTGCGCAGTCCGCTGTGAAGTCGGACAGATTTGTGCAAGACCGGTTCGCCATTGGCTTCTGGGTTGATCCGCCTGCTGATCAGATCACGGACGCGCGTTACAAGGAGATCGCCGACGCGAACTTCACCGTGGTTCACGGCGCGTTCGGCCCGCAGACCGAGGCCGATATCAAGAAGCAGCTCGCACTGTGCAAGAAGTACGGGCTGGTGGCCATCATCAAGCCGGATTCTGAGACTCCGGGGAAAGACGGCAAAGCGCCCTTCAACACCGCCAAGAACCCCACCTGCTGGGGATACCATCTCGTGGATGAACCGGGCGCGGCTGGCCTCCCCGATATCAAGAATCGGGTTGACGCCCTGCACAAGACCCACCCAGGCAAGCTGGCGTACGTCAACCTGCTGCCGGACTATGCTTCGTTGCAGTGGTTGGGCACAAAGAGTTACGATGAGTACATTGAACGATACGCCAAAGAAGCCAGCCTCGACGTGCTCTCCATGGACTACTACCCGCTGATGACCCCGACTGCGGACGGGCGCGAGGGGTACTGCAACAACCTGGCCGTGATGCGCAAGTACTCCGTGGAGTGCAACGTGCCATTCTGGAACTTCTTCAACACCATGCCCTTCGGCCCGCATTACGATCCCACCGAGTCGCAGATTCGCTGGCAGGTGTACACATCGGTGGCATACGGCGCGAAGGGCGTGTTGTACTTCTGCTACTGGACGCCCGGCAAGGGCGCGGCTGGCGGGGGCGAGTTCCCCAAGGGCGGCGCGATCATCACCGCGGAGGGGCTGAAGACGCGGCACTACGAGCAGGCGAAGCGCATCAACGCGGGGCTGAAGAACCTGGGGCCGACGCTTATGGCGCTTACCAGTGAGAGCGTTATTCGCGTCAAATCTGGCGAGAATCCCGCAAAAGCGATTGCGGATTCGCCCATCAAGAGCATCACAAACGGCGACTTCCTGATTGGCGTGTTCAAGCACAAGGACGGTCGGCGCGCGGTCCTGCTCAACAACTACGATCCCAACTACACGTCATGGCCGACGGTGGAGTTTGACACGCCGGATGCCAAGGTGATTGAGGTTGACGCGGCTGACGGCAAGCAGAAGCCCGTCCGCGATGACTCGCCGGAGATGCCCGGCCTGCAGATCGGTCTGGACGCGGGTGAAGGCCGGCTGTTCCTGCTTCCGGCGAAGTGAGGCTTGAGTCAGAAGTTGATAGGCGTGACTCGCATATCGTACTCGTACTCATGAATGATTCTAGTTCGAAGAGACCGAGTACGAGTAGGATCAACGAGTACGATACACGAGGCTAGCGATCTGGTCGTTGCGGAGTGGGTTCGACATGAAACACATTCAGGTCATCGTCAACGATATCATGCAGACGGGGTACACATACTCGCTGGTGGAGCCGGTGGGAGAGAACTTCCACCCCGATTTCAAGCCGGAACTAGCCCCGGCTGAGATGCTGGAACTGGGCGTCTTCGGCGGTAAGTACATGACCGACTGCCGTCGCGAATTTCCCGAGGGATGGTTTGCGCACGCCAGACTCTGCCACGAGTTCCACAACCCTGAGCTGAACTACTTCGGGGTCAACGCATCCACGCCGCTGACCTACTGGCAGTCCAAGGGCTGGATATACCACGAGGACCCGCGTGGTTGGTTTCAGTGGTACTGCCGTTACTACATGGGCCGCCGCTGCCCTGATGACGAGCGGCAGATAGGCAGGTGGAAGGCGATGGTCCGGCACATCGCCCAGATTAAGGGCAACTGCATGCCCTATGACCTGAACTGCCGACGAAAGCAACGCCAGGCGCTCCTCCACTGGGCATATGACAGCCGGAAGGTCTGAGCATCCAACGCTCGTCAGTCGCCGAAGAAATCGGAATCCACACGCTTGACATCGTAGCGCGCCACGACGGCAACTCCAAGGTCATATTCTATCATAAGGTCAGCAAGTTGAAGACCATCTATCAGAGACAGCTTGATGTTTGGGATATTCTTGACGTATTGGGTCGCCTCTTTGGTGAACGCGGAAGTCGTGATGAATACTCCCTTTAGCGCACCTTGCCCGGTCAGCGCACCTACGAACGCCTGCACGTCCTTGCTTCCCACCTTCACGTCAGTCCACCGCTTAGCCTGAAGGTAGATTTTCTCAAGCCCAAGTTTGTCCTGGCTTATGACACCATCTACGCCACCATCGCCCGACTTACCAAGTGTCTGGCCGGACTCCGCCCCAGCGCCCCCGTATCCTAGTCTCAGCATCAGGTCTACGATCAGTTGCTCAAAGAATGCCGGAGACATGCTCTTAACACTACTCAGTACTTCTTGCGCGAGTGCGGCGTTGTGTTCCAAGTGGGCCGAACTTATCCGTTCCTCGGGCGTTTCAGCATTAACGATGTCGTCCAGTAGCAGTTTCTGTTTGGGTTCAGATGGTTTCTTAGTAGGTTTGGATCTTCTCTGGAACTCGACGAATTCCGGAAACTCGGTCAAAGCTGGTATCTTCAAAGGGTTCGGAGCCCGCTTAGCATAATCAGTGCCGCGGGAGGTAATTTGGGTGACCCCACGCTTAGGCGCTAGCAACAGGCCTGCCTGTTTGAGATAGGTAAGCGCCCAGAGCACATTGCTGCGAAGCCGAGTCCGGTTGACCTTCGGCAGCAATTCATCCTGGTCTTCTGGGGCTATCTTGAACTGCGTTACGAGCACCTGTTCGACATCGTCTGCAGTGCGAGGAACACCATCGCTCATCAGAATCAGAATGGGTCTGAAGAACTGCTGGAAATCGGGAACAGGCATGTTCGTCTCTACTCAGCCAGATAGAAGGTCTATCACGATGCCTGCATTATAGCGCAATCATGTACTCATGCCAAGTAGGATTGGGATGTCCATATTGACGAACGGCGGGCTGGTGATCCCCCATTTTACCGTAGTAGGCGACCAGCGAAACTATCGATTATACTCGAATAATTATTCGGGTTTCCGCCAAGCGGCGCTGCGCCCGCGTTTGGCACGGTGTTTCATCGCCGATCACTTGTCCTCAAGATGGCCTACCAGCGTCACCACCGACCTGGGCGGGATGGACACCCTATTCGCGCGCATGGAGCTTTTCCGCAGGTTGCTGGTATCCGAGGTTGTGTAGCTCGCGAAGACTCCGCGCTGAACCTTGATATCAGCCAGGTGTACCGCCTGGGTCTTGTTCTCGCTGTTGACAAGTACGACCGCCAACTGGCGAGTCTTCTTGTCCAGATACGCCGAGATCATGAGGGTGTTTGCTGCATCCAACGGCGAGCGGTTATCGTCGTATGAGACTCCGACCCGCACCATGCCGGGGCGGACAAACCGCGAGAAGTTGCCCAGCGTCCAGAGCAGTTTTGAGGGCAGCACCTTCCCGTCGTATTTCAACGCGTCGGTGTTCCCGGGCCGTTTGCCAGGCTCGTAGTCATCCGCAAAGTCAATGTAGACCAGTCCGTCCTTGTAGTCCGACTGTGAGATCGCCAGCCACCAGGCCCAATGCGTGGCATTGGCGATGGCGACGTCGTTGTGAATCACCCTTGCCACGTAGAGCGCGGTGTCCATGCTTAGATCGCGCCCCCAGCCTCCGCCGATCTCGGGATTTGCCTCCAGGATGCAGAACTCAGTCTGCCAAAACGCGAGATTCGGGTCGGTCTGGGCGATCACCTCGTGGATTCGCTCATTGGTGGATATCTGCTTGGACACCGGCCAGGTTCTGAAGTAGCTGTGACCGGATATGATGTGCGCCACGTCCTGCACGCCTCCCAGATAACACGGCGACGCCGAGTCCCAGAACGCCTTCACTTGATCGCCGCTGACCTCCTCCTTCCTCTCTGTCAGGAAGTCCAGACTCCCGGCTTCACCGATTACGACCTTGGACGGCAGCCCTCTATCCTCCAACCCGCCTGCAATCAGTCTGCTGAGTTCGGCGATATCGGCGTTGCTTGCCGGTGATCCCTCCTGCTTGGCGCTGCCCCAGCCCCACTGCGGCTCGTTCACGGGGCTGATGTAGTCGAGGTTCAGCCCCTTCCTGTGGAAGTGCTCGGCCACGTCAACGAGGAACGAGGCGAAGTCCGGCATCGCGTCCGGTTTGATGTTCAGAGTATGGCGTCCTGCATCCGAGTGCGCGATGCCGTTGAGCGTGTACTGCACCGGCGGGGAGATAGCGTAGGCGAGAAGGTACGGCACGCCGCGGTCATGTGCGGCCTGAAGGAACCACTGCTGTCCGCGCTCCTTCTGCCAATCCCACGTGCCATCCGGGGTAAGAAAGCACTCGGCACGGTGCCACTCGGAGTTGATCCGGCTGGCGTCACCCTGCTCGGCGCTACCCGCCCCGACGTTGAAGCGCCACATGGACAGCCCGATTCCCTTGGGATTGCCTTTGCTGTCCGTTTCCATGCTGAACAGCAGGTCGGCGATGGCCTTGCGCTTTTCCAACGGCCAGTACTCACCCACGAACTGGCAACTCCAGCAATCCGACGCGCCGAAGCTGTGCATCACTTGCTTCTGATCGTGAATATCAATCCGAATAGTCGTCATGTTGGCCCCTCTTGAGGGAACGGGCAACCCAGCGCCCAAGGCGAGTATCGCCGCCAGAGAAACAAGTAGCTTGAATCTGTACTGCAAGTCCGCTCTCCTGTGTTAGTGTGAATCAAGACTGATTGCGTAGACGGTCGCATTGTCCAAATGTATCCGTATCATGTACTCTGTGTGGGGCAGATCGGCCGGCGCCTTGCCTTTCCACGCCACTCTGTGTGCGAGGGAATCGCCCTTCACCGGTTCGCAATCGTCCGCGGAGAAACCGCGTATCCTGCGCCCTCGTGAGTTCAGCAGTTCCACGCGAATGGAACCGTTCGACGCATCCGCGTTGAGCGAAATGTTCTTGACATTGCTCAGGTCCACCGGCTTGAGCGTGACCTGCCCGATGTGCTCCAGAGGTTTCCGAAGCGTGGCCTGGTCGCTCTTCGCCATGGGCCTGATTCCCGCGAACCGGTCGCGCTGGATGGTCGCGAAACCAATGCCGCTCTGCATGTTCTCGTCATCGCCGCCGGTGGCTCCTGATCCGTAGCCGCCGAAGTAGAAGCGGATCTCGTTGTCCAGAACAACCGGCGTCGAGTTCGTGAAGACCGAGCCGCTGTCGAACTGACCGGCCTCACCACGCGGCAGGAAGAACTCCTTGCGAAACGGGCGGTCCCAGGCGTATCCATCGCGGCTGACCATCAACTCGATGTTAATCACCCCGCCGCCGACCCCACGGTTCAGGATTTGGTTCAGACAGAAGTAGCGGCGGTTGTAGTAGAACACCGGTGAGGTGTGGAATTCGACGCTCGGCGCGTCCAGGTCGTCCGGCGTGAGCGCCAGTTCGGCGTCCGTCCAGTGGATGAAATCCTTGCTCTCAGTTCTGCCCATCGCGTGCTTCCAGTACATCCCGCCTGCCGGTCCGTCTATCCACATCTTGGCGTAGTTTACGAACACTTTGCGCACTGGGTCGTAGAACACGTCAACAGCGTCAGCCATGGAGAGCGGGTTATCCCACCACTTCCGCCCGGTCTCGTCAGTGAAAGGCACGGGGCTTTCCAGGTCACCGTAGCTCGTCCGAAGCACGGGCGCCTTGGGGTACTTGGTCCAATGGATTCCGTCAGGTGAGAAGGCGACGTTGAGACCGGGGTACTCCTTGCCGCCGTCCATCGCGAAGTCAGTGTACGCCATCTTATACCGGCGGTCCGGGTTTTTGTCCAGAGGATCGAAAACCACCGCGTTCGCATACCGGTCAGAATGGCCAGCGTTCGCGATGAGAACGATATTCGTGTTCTTCACGTCGTTGAACGGGAATAGCCCGAGGTCCGGCTTGGTGAAACGGATGCCGTCGTTCGACTCAGCGTAGCAGACAACGCACCTGAAGCGTTTGTCCTTCGCGCGAACGCCGGCATAGGCCTGATACCACAACTGATACTTGCCGGTCGCCGCGTTGCGGTGGACGGTCACCCACGCGATGGCTGCTTCCCAGGGCTTATCCTGCTTGATGATTGGGTTACCGGCAAAGCGCTTTGCGGGGTTCTGCACGCGCTCCGTGCCCGAGCGATACAGTACGTCGTGGTCGTCCACGAACAGCATGGTTTTGTCGGCCGCAGGGGCATATGCAGCCAGCATCAGTACCATCAGCATCACCAGGATGATCTTTTCGTTCATTGCTCAGACCCCCACCTGCAGTTCACTCATCACTCGTCACTCATCAGGGATACTTCGTCTCCATCTCCTTCAGCCAAGTTTCGATGTCGCCGCCTTCGCGGATACGGGTGATGCCGCTTGCCTTGACGACGCGCCTGAATTCCTTGACGACGGCGGGGGCTTTGGACACGTCGAATCCGTAGGCATCAGGATAGGTCAACTGCATGTACCACATCGGCAGGAAGAGCCTGTCCACCCGACCAGCCTGCTCCGGGGTCAGTGACCGCTTCCGAGCGCGTTCGATCAGCTTCAGGCCGTCCGCGAGCACGGTGTCGGGCATAGTGGTCTTCGGGTCCCACGCGGCAAACGCGTGCCTGGTCGGGTCTGCCGCCGTCTTGTCCATCAGCGCCAGGTACGTCAGCACGTCTGCCGACGCCGCGCCGTAGTAACCCTGGCAGAACTCTCGCCTGATCTCCATCGGGTCGAGGCTGGGGTCCCACATGAGCCGTGCGGACAGGTACTGCCTCAGTTCGGCCAGCTCACCGCCCGGACTCTCGTAGTCGCCCTGAATCATCAACCCATTGACCTTGTGCGAGGCGTAGTATTTAATGTCTTTGGCCAGCCCGTTCAGATTCTGGTTCGGCGCGATGTAGTGCGCGAAGTTGGTGGCATAGTGCCAGATGAAGATCCGGTCGGTCTGCTTGCTCCATTCGTTGATATAGTTGGCGAAGTTTGCGCCCAGCCCGCACTGCTCGAACCCGTGGAAGAAGCAGCCCGCGTGGCACAGGCGGATGATGACATTCTTGTGCGGCAGGGTGATCGAGCCGGGCTTTGTGGAGTACGCGTATGCCAGCGTCTCGATCCACTTGTCTGGGTATTTTTTCGCTACTTCGTCAGCAATCGCATTCACGAACCGCATGATCGGGCCGTGCTGCGAGCCTTCCTCTTTGACGACCGCCATGCACTTGTCGCACTCGCACGCGCCGTTTCCGTCGTTCTGCGAGACGTCGAAGATAGGGACATCCGGGTTTTCCTTGATCCACTTCATCACCTCAGCAGTCGCGATCTTGAGGACATCCGGGTTCGTGAGGCAGAGCTGGCCATGGACGGTCTGGTTCGTCCGCTTGCCACCGATCAGGCTGAAGTATTCGGGATGCTCTGCGTAGTATTTCGACGGCGGGACGAGCTTGGCGGAACTGTGGACGTAGGGGAATATCTGTATCTTCCCGCCTACGTCGGCGCCGACCTTCGCGTATGGGCCGTTCAGCCGCTGACGCGTGGCGATCTCCTTCGGGAAGCTGTCCCAGTAGAGCGTTTCACGGTACATGAACGGCGGCGAGTAAGCGTAGTCTATCTCCGACAGCACTATCTTGCTCCTCTTGGGGATAACGGTGCAGTCGCGCGCTAGGAACTCCACGCCCATGAATTTTTCTAGCAGCACGTAGACGCTGTAGAGCTGCCCGCGGTCGTTCTGACCGAGGAGCACGATGTCGTTGCCCACGGACTTGATAAGTACGCCGTCTTCGCGGAGACCTTTGAGCGATTTCTGTACATCCACACTGCGCTTGCATGGGCCAATCACGAACGCGGATTTGCCGTCCGACTTGCTTTCCTTCGCGATGATCGGCTTGGTTCCGCTGATCTCGCCGAGGAAATACTGAAGCTCCTTCGCGGCATACAGCACGACCGGACTCGCCTGGTCCGGCACGACTATGATGCGCCCGGCACTAGGTGTCATCATCGTTTCACTCCTCTTCGATTGAGCAGCCCCGAGTACAGAAGCTGAGATCAGCAGTATCAGAGCCGCTGCACAGATTGTTTTCATGTGAACTACCTCTTCTTGGAATACGAGATCCGTTGGCATAACGTTCGACTCGGATATGCCTGGCTCCTTTGTTGGGTGACGGGCATCTGCCCTTCGATGTTGGAGGTTGGAAGTTGAATGTTGGAAGTTTTCCCTAGGATGTGCTAGACTGCCGATATCATGAAACGGCTGCTCGTCACAATGATGGTTCTGCTCACACTGCTCGGGCAATGCGCCCGGGCCGATGTGCAGTGGCGCGTGATGCGGACCAACCACTTCATGATCTACTACACCGCCGGCGATGAGTCCGTCGCGCAGTGGGCGGGCGACACCGCCGAGAAATGGCAGGCGATCCTCGCACAGAAGATGCAGTTGACCTCGGTCGGCACGGTGCCGATCTACCTCTACCCCGACCGGCGCGCTTTTTCCGCCGCCACCGGATACGCTCCCGGCAGCAGCATCGTCGGGCTGGCGCACGTTCGACTGCGAAGAATCCAGGTGGACGCTTCCGGGGCATTCACATCAGTGGCGGGTGTGATACCGCACGAACTGGTCCATATCTTCACCTACCAGCGGCTGAAGGGCAGCGCGACCCGGTTGCCGATCTGGATGCACGAAGGCCTTGCGAAATACTGGGCGGGCGACTGGACCGGCAACGACGCGGACAAGCTGGCCGATACCGCGGGCGGCGGGCACATCATCCCCCTCGCCAAGCTATCCCGCGCATTTCCCACGGACGATGATGGTCTGTCCACGGCATATGTGGAGAGCTATTCGGCGGTGAAATACATGGCGGACACATACAGCCCTCAGTCGCTGCTTGACCTGTTTGGCGAACTGGAGAAGGGCGAGCTGTTCCCGACCGCGCTCTTCAACAGCATTGGCCGAACGCCGGAGCAGTTCGACGATGACTGGCAGAAGTACCTCTGGGATAAATACGGCACGGCACGGACGATGCGCATTCTCACCTCGCTGGTCTCGGGCCTGATGGCGGTCTTGGCGGTCTTCGCCTTCCGCGCCCGGCAGATCAAGAAGCGGCGAAAAGCAGCCGAGATGGCAGAGGACGAATCAGTTATCAATGAGCAGTAACCAGTCAACGGAAGACCGATTCCAGCCCACCGTTCACTGATAACTTCCACGAACGGTCTCCAGGCCGGGCGGCGAATCATGTCGGCATGTTCTCGTCGAACTGCAACGGCGCAGGCAGGATCAGCCCGAAAGGTAGAACGAGAGCAGGTGCTTGTCCTCCTCACGAGGTTGAGAGAGACGGCCCTCTATGTAGTAGTCATCAAGCAGCATCGGCATCAGTTGGCAGTAGAAGGTATTGCTGTACGTTGCTACCTGCCACCCGACGTGTTCCGGGGAGTGCTTACGCACGACTGCGCTTACGCCTTCAATCATCTCGCGCAACTGTCCCAGGTGACGCTCGCCGAACTGCGCGCAAGATTCCTCTATGGCGCTCATGCAAACCTTGGGCACGAACAAGTAGTTAGGTTTGAGCACCCCATTTTTTCGCACGATCAAGCGCCAGCGGATCGCCTCTGCCAACACCTGCTTCTCGACTTCGCCCAAAGCCTCTTCGTTAAGTTGACCTTTCGCCAGGTCCATGCACATGGAGACGGTCGCACCTCCTGTGTTGAACAACTGCTGCCCTGTCTCATCGAGATTCAATCCGCTGAACTGATGCAACAGGAGCCCAACTCCATATCTTCCGCCATCGCCGAAGTAGCCCGACATGGGGCCGTTGTGGCCGTACCTCATAGCGTTATTTGGTTGCGGATCCTCACCATGCGCGAAACCTAGAGCGATCCACCTGCCGCATTCCGGGCGTTCGGGAGTCGGCACAGGGTCCATGATCTTCCTGTAGGTCGTCTGTGATAGCATCTTCACTACAATGAGGACCGCTACCCACCTTATGCGCTCGGCTGAGAAATTGGCCTCGTTTGATTGAGGCTGCATCAGCAGAAGTATCTGGTCGTCGATGAAGGCATCCAGCTCGCCCTTGATCTCCTGATAGACCCGCTCGACTATCTCCGCAGCTTCCATTCGCATCTCGGCACGCGATATTACAAAGTCTGTCTGGAAGGTATCCCCGCCGACCTTCGTCAGCAGTTCTGCCGCAACCAGCAGGTCAACCTCGCCTTCCACGTAGGGGCGCGCCACCCCCAACTCTTGCGATAGCGCGGCCTCGTCCATTGGCTTCTCGTACGCCGCCAGCAGGATGTTCTGGGCCAGTAGGTTTCCATTCACGAGTCTGAACGGCTCACCGTTCCTCCCCGCACTGCCATTGATCGCCAAGCCAAGGTGGCCCGGTCTCAGACTCCGCTCTCCATTCGGTCGCATCATTTCCACCCCTTTCCGCAATTCCTTGCGAGCCTCAAAAAGCCACCATTTCACGGTGCCCTCGCTGATCCCGCGAGCCTGGGCGATCTTCCGCACGCTCTGGCCCTCGTAGTAGAAACGCACCACCGCGTCGCGATATACTGACGACAGAAGGGCCACTTCACGCCTGACGAGCGCCTCTTCCTCTTGGCTCAGCAGCAGGCCGAGGGTGTTGTCCTCGATCTGCTCCAGCCCCGTCAGCCCTACGTAGGTCACGTGGAGCTTGCGTCGAAGACTCCTGTTCAGGACGTTGCACGAGACCTTCCACACGTAGGCGTCGAGGTTCTTCACCTCGGCGCCCCGGTTCAGACTGGCGATGAGCTGGAGCATAATGTCCTGCGCCAGGTCCTCCGCATCGTGGGGGTCTGCCATCTTCAGATGCGCGAAGCCGGTCACCTTTCCCAGGTACTCGGCTATCAACTTCTGGGCGGTTCGTGATCTCAAGACGTTCCTCCGGGCTTCTCGGGCTTTCAGGAATATAGTGTGCAATTCTCGATAGTCGGTTGGCGCGGATTTTAGTGAATCCGATCAGTGATCCTGGCTCGGCCGGAATCGCCTGCTTCAACGCGTTGTTTGCCAGGCTCTCACATGCTGAACAGGATGAGCTAATCGCCCGGACGCTCTGACGCACGGACGCGACACAACGCGTACTGCAGAAATGCGGGTGGAATGAAAAGGAGTGGTGGGCGATACTGGATTTGAACCAGTGACCTCCTCGGTGTCAACGAGGCGTTCTCCCCCTGAACTAACCGCCCATGCCGAAGCTGAAGACACCGCATTATACAGTATCTTCCCGGTCTTGTAAAGAGTTTCCACGTGGCTCAGGTTTCGGCAAGCATGCTTGTGATGCGGTCTATGTCCACATACTTCGCCACAACCTCTTCGCTGGCCGCGATCTTCGCCGTCTCGCCGGGCCTAACCTTCACTATCAGATTGTTGATCTTCGTTGCCACGGTGAAGGTATCGTCCGGCACGCTGATTACCGGGATGTTGCTTCTGTTTATCAGGTCCATGATGCGCTCGTGAGGACGTATGCCGCCTGTAAGCACGATGCCTGCGATGCATGACAGGTCGTTTCCGAATCCGCATGCCCCGAGCGCCGCCAGTATCATATCTTCGCGCGTGCCGGGAGTGATCAGCAGCGTGCCGTCGTTGAAATAGTGGAGCGCCTCGTGCGGAGGCATTGCCCCGATGAGCGTGCGTTTCACCACACTGCGCAGGTTCGTGGCCCCGCTAAGCATCTCGCCTTCCATGTCCGCCAGCAGTTCGGCGATGGTCGGGTTGGACAGCACAGGCACATAAGGCATAACGCCCAGCACCTCGATACCCTTACGCTGCAGTCCCTTAGTCACCAGCGGTGCGATCTTCTCGTATTTATCCGGCTGAATCTTGTTGATGATGGCGCCCAGTATCCTCACGCCCCGGCTGTCGAAGAGCGCCTTGTTCAGCATGATCTCGTCTATCGGCTTTCCTATCCCGCCGGATGACACCAGTATCACCTTCGCATCAGTCATGCTGGCCACGTCCGCATTCGACATGTCAAACACCGAGCCTACGCCCGCATGGCCGGTTCCTTCTATCAGCACGAAATCCTTGTCCTCGGATACTCGGTCAAACGAGACGAGGATGCTGCTGGCCAGAGCGGCCCTGTTCGGGTTGGTGATGTACGCCTCCGTGAACCCACGGGGTACGGCGACCGGCGACATGTCATGAAGCTCGCCGGGGATGTCATAGGTTTCTTTCACCAGCACGGCGTCTTCGTCTACCTTGTGGCCGTCAACTTCCACATAGTGCTGCCCCACAGGTTTGATATAGCCGATCTTCTTGTTCCTCTGCAGAAACGCTGCAATCAGCCCCAGGGATACAATCGTTTTGCCGTCATTTTGTCTGGTTGCCGCAACGTAAACTTTCATGTCAACCTCCCGCCGGTTTGCCGTGTACCGCGTCCCACAGCAGGCATGCGGTGTGAGACACTTTCTGCGCCGATCCCGCCCTCTCAAGCATCTCTCTAAGTTGGATGATGCACACAGGGCATCCGGTGGCCACCACGTCCGCGCCGGACGCTGCCGCGTTTTCGGCCTTGGTATTTCCTATTCTGCGCGACATATCAGGATAGTAAACGCTGTATGCCCCCGCGCCTCCGCAGCACCAGTCCGCTTCCTTCATCTCGGTGTACCCGCCGCCCGCCGCCGAGGTCAGCAGCTTCCTGGGCTGGGTTCGCACGCCCATCCCCCTCGCAAGGTGGCATGGATCGTGGTACGTGACCGAGTAAGGCTTGTCACCGGGCGCTCCCAGTTCCGTTATGCCCAGCCAGTCCACCAGAAACTCGGATATATCAACAACCTTGTTGGCGATGTTGTCCGGCACGTCCAGCCCAAGCAGGTCTTTCCACTCGTGTTTGAGCGAGAGTCCGCAAGAGCCGCACGCCGTGATGATCGCGTCCACATCCAGTCTGCCGAATGCGCTGATGTTTCGGCGGGCGAAGTATGCCGCGCCCTCGAAATCGCCGGAGTTGAAGATCGGGGTGCCGCAGCACATTTGCTTGTGCGGTATCACCACCTCAACGCCGTAGTGGTTTAGCAGGCCGACAACCGCGTTGCCAATCTCCGGGGAGATCAGGTTCGCGCCGCAGCCCACGAAGTACGCAACGCGGAATTTTCTGTTCTCCACCGGCATCACTTCTGGGAATCGGTCGAGTACGCTCTTCAGCGCGAAGTAGGGGATATTCTTGTCCTGCGGCAGACCCACCCAGGGGAACGCTTTGCGCAGCGGATTGCCCGGTTTGCCTATCATGCTGGCGCGCTGCAGCAGGCCCAGCAGTTTGGAACTGGCCGGGAAAAGCCGACGACCGCGCATGGCCCCGCGAAAGATAGCGCGCTTCACGGCGGGCAGACCTTTTTCCAACACCATGTGCTGCCTGGCCTGAAGCACCGCTGCATTCGGCTCTATGCCGCTGGGGCACTCGTCCGCACACGCCCGGCAGTTCAAGCATGTCCCCACCAGTTCCTTGTACCGCGCAGAAAGCTCCACCTCACCGGAGGCGATCCCGCGAATCAGGCGTACGCGACCACGCGGCGAGATGCCTTCGTCACCCAGTTCTCGGAAAGTGGGGCAGACGGACTTGCAGTTGCCGCACTTCATGCAGCTAATGGTTATCTGTTCGAGTTTATCCAGCATATTGTACTTTCGTGACCAACGAGAAAGCCATATCATTCCTTGTTCGGTCAACGCACCCCGAAAACCTCCCTAATACCCGATTGGGCCGGCACTGGACTGGAGTGCGCATTTCGCGTAAACTGTTGCTAGCATGGATTGTTCATGAACTGAATAATCCATAGCCTTCAGAGTATTATTCACGTTGTTCGTGAATAATGCGGTCTAGCAGCCGCCGGATAAAGTCGTCTCGGGTGCTCGATTGTCCTTTTGGCGCCATGCGTTGTTGAGCCGCTTGTCCATATCTGTGCGTATATGGCCTGCGCGTCTCGCCTAGCCTGACGCCAAAAGTCCTGCGCGATCGTCCCAATGGACTTTATCAGACAACTGCTAGCACAAAGAAACGTGGGAATAAGCCTGTATTTGTGCCTGATCTTGTTAACTTTCGACACACTCGGACGTATACACCTATGATGCAAATGGCGTCGAATACCATACGCGAGACAGACGAAGAGCTGATGACGCGATTCCAAGCCGGTGATACCGGCGCCATGGAAGAGCTTTTTGGCCGGTTCCAGAAGCCGCTCTTCAACTTCTTCTATCGCATGGTGGGACGCCGTGAGATCGCAGAAGACCTGGTGCAGGAGACGTTCATCAAGCTGTGCAGGTTCGGGCACACGTTCAACGGGTCGAACGCGAAGTTCACAACCTGGCTGTACTCGGTGGCCGGGAACCAGTGCAGGGATCATCTGAGGCACGCAGCTCGCAGGCCTGAGATGCCCGTAGCGGATATGGCGGAAACCTTCTCTGAAGAAGATCAGGTGGAACTGCCGCCCGCTTCACTGGAATCGCCGGTGGAGGAGCATCTTCTGCGCATGGAGTTGCGCGAGGAACTGCAGGTGGCCATCAAGTCGCTCCCGGACAAGGAGCGCACGGCCATAATGCTGCGAGAGTATCAGGGGATGGAATACAAAGAGATTGCAGAAACGCTGGGCTGCCCGATAGGCAGCGTGAAGGTGTTGATATTTCGGGCCAGACAGAAACTGAGAGAAAGACTGAAGTACCTGGCCCCGTAGAATGAACGGCCGGTACGTGATTTAGGCGGTAAGACCATGAAATGTAACAAAGCGAAAATCTTGATATCCGCAGAACTCGACGGCGAACTGACGCCGCGCGAGGAACTGGCTCTGACACTGCACCTCGGCAAGTGCGAGGCATGCGCGAAGGAGAAAGCCTCCGTGTCATCGCTGAGAGGCGTTATGGCAGCTTGGGGCGACGAAGAGCCGTCCGAACTGCTGGCACAGAGGTTCGCGTACAAACTGCAGGATCTGGTCGCGAGCAGCCCTCAAGTGGGCCGACCGGTGCGCAAGAGATCTGGATACTTTGGCACCGCGCTCACCGGTATGGCGGCTGTTGCCGTGGTGGCGGTTATGCTGATAGTCAATCAGGGTCGAGTCCCGGAGAGCGTCCCTCTGCAAGCCCCGATCACGGCCAAAGTGACGCAACCCGTGAAGCAGGTTCAACCGGTTGTGGAGCCGAAGATTGTAGCCAACGCTGACGTGCAACCCGTTGTGCGGCACATCAGGCGGGTACACAAGCATACCTCAATGGTAGCGATGAAACCCGCTCCGGCCCCCACCAAGACGCCGGTTGTTCCTGGCGTTGGTGAGTTGACTATCGCAGCGCCACCTGCGAGCATACCCGGAACGATGGACTCCGCAATCGGCAGCGAAGAGCGCGTGAAGGACAACATCGGTGAGGCCGGACTGGCCATGAACGAGAATGTGGAGAAGCTTCGAGGCAAACTGCAGGAGGCGGTTGATCTGCTGACATCAAAGCCGCCGCTGCCTGCCGGAACAGACACGGACGTGAATGGAGTGAATCAACCATGAAGGTAAGCATTGGCGTTATCTTGGCGTGCATTGTTGTTGCGTTGCTTGCGTGCGCGTGCGGAGCGGCTGAGCTTCTGCAGATGGACGTCCCCGTACCGCTCGAATCCAAACTTGTCACTGAGATCAACCTGCCGGAGGGAGCCATACTCGACACGCTGGCTCACGAATACGGACAATGGCTTGGCATCGCTGATCTGAAGCAGATCAGTGCAAACATGTATTCCATAGATACGAAGACAAGCTCCGCCGACATACTCGGCTTCTACGACAAATACATAGCCGCGCAAAGCTGGAAAACTGTCGTTCGTAGTCTTGAGGACAAGAGCGGAGCGGCTATACTATATAACGAGAAGAACGGTATGCTGATCATTCAGATCGATCCGCCCGGTAAGGCTAATCGCCAGGCTACCATTGTGCGCATTTTCGGCGCGCTGGATCCAGCCAAAATGTCTAACCCTGCGGTCAGGCTGCCAGGTCTCTTCCAGCGAGTGGTAGCGGGGGCGACGCCGGAAGCGCCCACTCCTGCAGCAAGCGGTTCGCTGAGGATTCCTGCAGATCAGCCGATATCCGTACCGCCATCCCAATCGCTGGACATCAAGTCCACCAGATCTGATATCAACGCCCGGCTGGTGGGCAGAAATACCGCCAAACTTAGCGTGGTGGACGGCATAAACGACACCGGGGAGTTGACGAGAGTGGATGACCGACTGGTGTTAACACTCACTCCGAAGCTGGCTGTCGCAGACCTATCGCTGCCGTGCGCTGTCCCGGTATTGCTTGAACCGACCGAGGGATCGCTACTGGTCACATTCAGTTCAAATCCGACCTCCCTCCCGGCAAAGCTGAGCGTAGTCTCCACGGGCGCCCCTGTGACCATTGACGGATTGCCACTGGTCTCCGGTACGCATGCGGTCAAGGCGCTGAACGGAGAAGTGAATGTAACCCTTTCGTCGGCAAAAGGCGGGGCGCTCTCAGTAGAGACTACCGGAAAAGACCTGACTCTTTCGCTCCCCAGAAGTTCGTCCGCGTTGGTGGACGCCTCCGTAACTTCCGGCCACATCGAAAACCTGACCGGCGTGCAGTCCGACCATCCGTCCGAGGAGCACATCCATCTGGAGTTCGGGACGGGAGGCGCCAATATCATGCTGAAAGTGATAAACGGCAATCTGAGGATCAGGTTCTCCGACTAAGTTACCCCGTAGGTGGCACCGCAGAAGCAAGCCTTCCTGCCAAAAAAATGGCCCACTGCGTGTTGCAGCGGGCTCAAGGTATGGAAGGAGAAAGAATGTTTCTTTCTGGTAATAATACCTGCAAGAATCATGCCATTCGCCCCGTTTTTCCGCGCATTGCGAGAAAAAACTTGTTTTCACCTTCAGTCTAGCGCAAAAAAATGGCCCACTGCGTGTTGCAATGGGCTCAAGGTATGGAAGGAGAAAGAATGTTTCTTTCTGGTAATAATACCTGCAAGAATCGTGCCATTCGGATCATTTCTACAAAATTCGCCAAAGAAAGTTGGTGACCCGTTTAGCAGGCTGGCCGTTTTGTGCGAAATGATCGTCTCATCACATGAGATCCCGTGTGCAGTTGGGTCTAGCTGAAGGGAAGTTGAGCGGTTGAGACGGCTCCCTAATCGTCTCGTCCTGCGCCTTGTGAGGAAACTTGCACCACCATCTCGGCAGCAGTCCTCGCAATGTGTTCCGGGGTGAGACCGTGGAACTGGCGGAGGAGCATCTGAGCGCCCTGGCCCACAAACTCATCAGGCAGCCCGATCTGCCTGATCGCAACGTCGGAAAGACGCTCTTCCGACAGAAGCTCCGCCACTGCGCTTCCGAATCCGCCCTGCACGGAGTTTTCCTCAACCACCACTACACGCCTAGTGCGCTTAGCGTATAAGAGAATGGTCTCCTCGTCCAGCGGTTTCACGAAACGCGCATTGATTAGCGCCGCGGAGATTCCCTGTGCGCGCAGCAAATCCACTGCCTCGACCGCGATGCCCACAGCCGAGCCGATCGCTATTACACACACATCGTCGCCGTCCACAAGAACCTCTGACTTGCCGATTACCACGGGCGCAACTGAGCCGGTCGTCGAGTCTGGGCACAACCCGCGAGGGTATCGTATAGCGAACGGGCCATCGTGGGTTAGCGCCAGCGCCAGCATTTCCTTAAGCTCGCGCGCGTCGGAGGGGGCGGCAACCACCATGTTCGGCACGTGCCGAAGGAAGGAGAGGTCGAAAGCGCCGTGGTGAGTAGGGCCGTCATCGCCCACCAGCCCCGCGCGGTCTATAGCAAAAACAATCGGCAGATTCTGGAGGCAGACATCATGGACAATCTGATCGTAAGCGCGCTGCAGGAATGTGGAGTAGACCGCAAACACCGGACGCAATCCACCGGCCGCCAGCCCCGCTGCAAAGGTCACCGCGTGCTGTTCCGCGATGCCGACGTCAAAGAACCGGGTCGGGAATTTCTCGGCAAAGCGCTGCAGACCGGTCCCGTCGGGCATGGCCGCAGTGATGGCTACGACGCGGTCGTCTTGTTCGGCCAACTCGATGACGGCTTCCGAGAAGACATCGGTGAAGCTCTTGCCACCGGATATCTTCCGCGCCGCGCCGTTCTCCACTTGGAACGCCGATACGCCGTGGAACAGCCGAGCATTCTTCTCCGCGTGCTCGTAGCCCTTGCCCTTTTTCGTCAGCACATGCACCAGCACCGGGCCTTCAAAAGTCCGCAGATTCCGAAACACCTCGATCAGCAGGTCCGTGTCGTGGCCGTCAATCGGTCCGAAATACTTAAAGCCCAGTTCCTCGAATATGATACCGGTCTGCGCGGCCATGAGGTGTGTTACGCCGTGGAGCAGACCCTCTGCGGTTCGTGAAATAGCCTCGCCCATCGGCAGGTTGGATATCACATCCTTGGCTTTATGCTCAACTTTCCTGTAAAGCGGCTGCATGCGGAGTTTGCTGAGGTGGGTGCTCATGGCTCCGACGTTCTTTGAGATGGACATCTCGTTGTCGTTCAGCACCACCATGAGGTTAGTCCTCAGATGACCGGCGTTGTTCAGCGCCTCCCATGCCATGCCGCCGGTAAGTGCGCCGTCACCTATCACCGCCACCACGTGCTCCGAGCCGCCCTTCAGATCGCGAGCTTTTGCGAAACCCAGCGCCGCCGATATGGACGTGCTGGCATGGCCCGCGCCAAAGCGGTCGTAGGGGTTTTCATCGCGTTTGGGGAACCCGCTGATCCCGCCGAACTGCCGAAGCGTATCGAAGCTGCCGTATCTGCCGGTGAGCAGCTTGTGGGTGTAGCACTGGTGGCCGACGTCCCAGATGACGGTATCAGCAGGCAGGTCATAGGCGGTGTACAAGGCAAGCGTTAGCTCCACCACGCCAAGGTTCGACGCGAGGTGCCCTCCCAGTTTGGAGACCTGCTCAATGACCTCCTCGCGAATTTCCACCGCGAGCGCTCTCAACTGCTCCGATGAGAGCTTCTTGAGATCAGCAGGACTGGTTATTGATTCCAGAATTGCTATTTCAGGTCACCTTCTCTGATGAGTGATGAGTGATACGTGAACTGTCTTCCGAGGCCATCTCTGATCACCCGGGGCTGTTCACTCATCACTTATCACGGGTCATCCCCATCGCCGCTTCTGCGAACTCCACGTGCTCCATCTTGTCCACATCGGCCCCAATCTCGGCGTAAGTTGTCGGAACCGCCTTCAGCCTCGCATGTACTATTCGCCCCACAGTCTGCTCCGCGAACGATATCTTCAGGGCGCCCGGCCACACGGTCTGCGCAAGCACCGCCCGAACCAGGAACCGCATTCCTATTATACCAGCAAGTTTGAGAGGTTTCTTCCTTGCGGCCATCAAGTCGGTTATCAGCCCGGCGTTCTCCACTATCACCCGTGAGTTCAGCAGCATGACGTTTCCGCCGGTGTACGTGCCTTCCGCCAGCTTGCAGTAGGTTCGTTCCATGCCGGGAAACCTTACGTCATTCGTCTCCTTGGATATGATTGCGTAGTAAAAATCCGCCTCGGTCTCGCCGCACTTGGCGATGAAATCCTCCAGGGCTTCTGATGACAGCATCGGGATATCGGATGTCACCATCAGCGCCATGCCGCCTTCTTTGCCGCAAGCCTGAACCCCCGCCAGGAGGTTGTCTACCAGGCTGCCCGCAGACGGAATGATTCTCTCCGCGCCTTCGCATGCCACCTCGCCGACCACCGTGATGCCGCCCACGCTTGGCGATGCAAGAAGCGCGTCCAGCACGTGCTGAATCATGGACTTGCCGCCGATGGGTAACTCGGCGCGGTTTTCTATGCCGTACTTCGCCTTCATCTCAGGCTCGGCAAGCGCACCCGCGAGTACCACTGCCGGGATTCCGTTCTTCTGATCAGCCATTTTTCGGTCTCTCCCGACTGGAAATAGTCCTCACCACGAACGTCTGTATATCAGATTTGGCCAGGGACTTCGCTGCTGCCTGCGCCTGACTCTCACTGTCGAACAAACCGAACACCGCAGAGCCGCTTCCGCACATCAGCGCCGCGCTCGCTCCGGCATTGAGAAGCTCGTTCTTGAGTCGCCCGATCTGCGGGTGACGTTCCAGCGCCGGTAGTTCTAGGTCGTTGCTCAACAGCTCCGGTATGCAGTCCCATTCGCCCGCGCGTATGCACTTTGTCATACGCTTCGACGCGTCAGAACGTTCACGGGCGATGGTTCGCATCTCATCCAACCGTTTGTAGGCCCACGGTGTGGAGACGCCGAACGACGGCTTCAATATGGCAATCCACGCCTCGGGCATGTCCGGCAGCGGCAGCGCTTCTTCGCCGCGCCCCCGTACCAGCGCGGTTCCACCAGCCAGAAAGAACGGCACATCTGAACCGATCTGCGCTGCAATGCCGAGCATCTCATCCGGGCCGACCACCAAATCCAGGAGCTTGTGCAGCCCTGTCAGAACGGCCGCCGCATTGCTGCTTCCACCGCCCAGACCGGCCTCGCTGGGTGTTCGTTTTTCCATATGGATATCCAACCCAATCCCAACACCGCATTTGGCAAGCATCAAAGACGCTGCCTTGTGCGCCAGGTTCCGCTCGTCGGTCGGTATCCCCGGTGTGCTGCAGATGATGTTTATGCCGGGATCATCCCTAGGGGTTAAGGTCAGCGTGTCGTGCAGGCCAACGGTCTGCATCACGCTCTCGATGGCATGATAACCGTCCGGCCTGATTCCGAGTACATCCAGCGTGAGATTTATCTTCGCATACGAGTACACGACGGCGGTTTTGGCACTTGATTCCACACCGTAAGTATAGGTTTACATGTACGGAATGTCAACCAATGGAGCGTGAAATGAGGGCAAACTCCTCAAGCGAGAGGGTCTCCGCGCGGCGTTTGGGGTCTATCCCGGCGGTGTGCAGGACCTGCGAAACCTTCTCCTTGGTGAGGCACAGTGAAGGGGTATCGGACAGGCTGTTCAGCAGGGTCTTTCGGCGCTGGCCGAATGCAGAGTGAACCACATCGAAGAACAGCTTCTCGCTCGGCACGGTCACCGGCGGCTGTGCAAGCGGGGTGAGCCGCATAACCGCGCTGGTCACGTCCGGCGGCGGGAGGAAGACGTTTCGAGACACCTGCGCGATGATCTCCGGGGCGGCGTGGTACTGCACGAAAACGCTCATGGAACCGAAATCCTTGGTCCCCGGTGACGCCTTGATTCGGTCGGCGACCTCTTTCTGCACCATCATCACCAGCCGCTCGACGCACCCGCGCGTTTCGATGACCTGAGCGATGATGGGCGAGGTGATGTAGTACGGCAGGTTGCCGAGAACCTTAACCTTTGCGTCGCCGAAATGCTCGCGTAGGAAGTCCGGCAGGCTAAGGCTGAGGATATCGGCGTGTACGACCTTGACGTTGGTCAGCCCAGCCAGGCTTTCTTCGAGGATGGGAATGACGTCCCGGTCAATCTCCACGGCAACGAGGTACGCGCCGCGCTGTGCGATGGCCTGGGTGAGAGTGCCGACGCCGGGTCCGATCTCCAGAACGGGGTCGCCCTCGCTGATATCGGCGGCATCCAATATCTTGTTGACGATGTTTCGGTCAACAAGAAAGTTCTGACCGTACCGCTTCCGGGCGTAGAAATTGTGACGCCGGAGCAACTCTTTAAGCTGCACCGGCGACGTGAGGTCAATATTCATAAGTGTTGGCTTGTGAAAACTGAGGACACTACTCCAGAATCCAGACTGTCACAGTGCGGCGACCATAATTCATTGCCTCGCCGTAGGAGTCGAAGCACAGGTCAATGCGAGTTCTCTTGATTGCGCCGCCGGTATCCGCAGCCATAGCCACACCGTAGCCTTCTACGTACAGCTTGGTGCCTAGCGGGATGACATGGGGGTCAACGGCAACCACGCCTTTGCCTGCGCGGAATCCCATGGCGCAGTTTCCACTCGCGCTACCGCCGCAATGGAAAGGCGTGTAGGCACTGGCGTACATTGTGAGGTGTCGGACATAAGAGCCGCCGCGTGAGGCAAGCATGGACGGATGAGATACTGCCACGATCTGCGAAACCGGCTGCTTGGTGACTTTGGAGCCGGAAACCCTCTCCGCCACTTTCACGCCGTCCTTGTAGCGGTAGACATACTGGACTTCTTTCTCGCCGGCCTTGCCTTCTTGCACTACTCGCCTGCCGGTGATCTGAGGGTTGAACTTGACTATGGACTTGAAGGGGACGTTCTCCTTCTTATAGATGACCTTGTCCTCTATGCGGGTGACCTTAACGCGCATGCCCGGTCCGAGGTTCACATTCAGACCCGGTAGCACTCGATCAGAGGTGTTCAGAGTTATCCCGGCTTCCATTAGTGCGCTGCCGACTGTCTTCTGAGTGGAGACCCACTCCCAGGTTTGGCCGTCAACCGAGATGGTGACTTTAGCGGCAGGTCTGTCCTGCGAGCCTGCAAGCACAACCGAAGTCATCAGCAGGATGGCGATGACAGCGCAGACCACCTTCGCGAACATCAAGCTAATACGTGCTGCGGAATGCAACCGAGTGTTGTTCTTAGTGTCGTTTCGTAACATAATGCAATCTCCTTCGAAAATGCAGAGCATTTTCTTGGACGCCTCTTTCGCCCGGACTCGTGCCTGTTTAACAGTATGACACTGAGAGTAATAACCGGGGTAGAAGCGCCGTGACACCCGTCTAATCGGGAGCGGGAAAGCGTGTGACAGAACCGAGATCCGATATGAATTTGTAGTGTTCCCGACCGGGCTAACCGGCAGGGTGTGTATGATAGCACAGTGCCAAAAGGGTGTCAACAGCCCCTCGTGAATCAATCGTTCTTAACGCGCGTTGCCGACTCCTGATACTAAATGATATTTACTACTATTTTTTCAATGATTCGATACCTGTTAGTATTATGGGGATTCCCGCAGCTTTCTTTACCCCACACCGTTCAAACTGGGCTTGCAGAATGTGGGGTAATGTGTGCCTTGGCGGTAGTGGTGGAGGCGCGTCACTGACGCTTTACATAAGCAATTGGAGCGCTCATGCTGCCCGATCAAGCTGAAGGTCATAATCCCTCAGCACAGGACGAAACCGACACAGTGAGTGCGTCGTCATCCTCGCCGGTTCAGTTTAGGCCTCCGGTCTGTGGTCTCTAGTCTCCAGACTGTCTTCCTTTGACGAAACCCGTATTCCTCTCAGGCGCATGGCGCGATGTTCGATGGCACAAACCCTACGTGGGGCGCTGACTGAAGCTTTGTTTGACCGGGGCTATCGTGGGGGAGACAAAATGAGTATAAAAGAAGCGGCGGGCTTCATTGGAAAAAACTGTTTGGTAAGCTGGTTCGATAATGCTGAGCATATGTTCAGCGAAGTTATGCGGGTGGAAGATGTCCTGTGCGTCCCGCTCTACGGAGAGTACCTAATCGGGGACGAGAAGGAAGTGAGACTTGACAGGATAACGCGCCTGGAGGCTGTGCTACAATAGCGCGGTGAAGGGTGTACTCGCGAGGTAAAGTAGAACGGGGTCTGTGGACATGTCCGCAGGCCCCGTTTGCTGTGTCTATGAAATTGAACCGTCTACTGTATCGAGTTGACGTGAATGGATTCGTGCGCCAGCTTGGTGCGCAGAAGCTGAACGTCGGCATATGTCATGTCGCCGACGTGCATGGGGATGCGGCGAATATCGTTCCTGCTGCACGCGCTCTCGATGGCTTCCAGGCTGCCCGGCTCCGGCAGATAGAGGAACAACCCGTCCATAATGCCCGGATCGCCGCCGAAGTGGAATCCCACCGTCAGCGCTCTGTCCACGCTCTGCAGCCCCACCGCCGCCAGCGATGACACAACCGCCGCCGCCATGTCCACTATCACCTGAACGTTTGTGGGACGAATGATAAGCCCGGTTCTATCGGCCAGCTCATCCAGCGCGGAGGAGATGAGCATATCACCCAGGTCTTGCAGCACATACAGCGGGTCAATGTTCACTGGCCCGTGCGAGTACTGAGACCCCATTGCATACACAAGCTCAGGAACGTGGCTGTACGGGAACATAAAGACCGCATAGCCCGGTGCGCTACCCTGCACGCGAGTGCATACCGCCACAGCTTCCTGATCGGGATGGTCGGATCTCATCAGCGTATCAAGCCGAATGAGACCTGAGTTGATCTCGGTGACCGGAACAGCCTGGCCCATCATGCGGCCGACTGCATCAGCAGCTCGAACAGCCGCTGCCGCGCCCAGTTCCTTGAACAGCATCAAACGTTTTCTGGTGTACTTTTGCTCTTCCATCTGCTCTCCCCGCTCTCATGCCGGTAGTTTTACCGGGTTACCACTTATTATCGGGAGATTTGAGCAAAAGATTCAGGGATGAATGCTCTGCATCAGCAAACTGCTTTCTGATATAATGGGGCGATTCAAAACCATGCCATACCGCGGGGGATAATACAGTGAGAACACGAGCTTTTCGGTTGACTATCATCTGGGTCATCTTACTCATCGCACAGTCTGCTTTCGGCGCCGATGCACTGGTCAAGGAGACCGTCCTGCCGAACGGGTTGAAGGTGCTGACCAAGGAAGTCCATGCCGCGCCGGTGGTGGCTTTCAACGTCTGGTACAAGGTCGGCTCGCGGAACGAACCGTTCGGCAAGACCGGCATGTCTCACCTGCTGGAACACATGCAGTTCAAGGGCACCAAGACGCTCAAAAAGGGCGACATAGACAGGCTCATCCAGCAGAAGGGCGGCATCATCAACGCGGCCACCTGGAAGGACTGGACGTACTACTGGGAGGCGCTCTCCAGCGACAACCTGGAACTGGCCATGAAGATCGAGGCGGACCGCATGGTGAACAGCGTGATTGACGCCAAGGAGTTCAAGTCCGAGCAAACCGTGGTGCTCTCCGAACTGGAGGGCGATGAGAACGACCCCGACCGCCTGATGTACTACCAGATGTACGCGCTGGCATTCAAGGAGCATCCTTACCACTGGCCCACAATCGGCTGGAGCAACGATGTTCGCAGCCTGACTCGCGACGACCTCTACAAGTATTACAAATCGAACTACGGGCCGAGCAACGCCACGATGGTGATAGTAGGCGACTTCGATACCAATAAGGCGTTAGCGCTTGTGAACAAGTATTTTGGCAAGATACCAAAGGGTCCGACGCCTCCGAAGGTAACCTCAGTTGAAGCGGCGCAATTCGGCAAGCAGGAATCGGTGATAACCAAAGCCGGCGCGGCAGATAGGCTACTTATCGGCTACCACACTCCGGCGATAGGCGCCCCTGACTCATACGCGCTCGATATCATTCAGATGGTTCTTGACAGCGGGGCGAGCAGTCGTCTGTACAAGGAACTGGTAGATACCCAGCTCGTCACCTCTGAATATGCGTCCTCGACCACCAACCGCGACCCCGACCTTTTCCTGTTGGGTGCGACGGCGCGGGACGGCGTGAAGTTGGCGGACGTGCAGACGGCGATGCTGGCCGAGATTGAGAAGATCAAATCCGAGCCGATCACCGACCAGGAGCTTCAGAAATCGGTGAACCAGTTGGAGTCCTCGTTCATCTATGGGAACGACAGCGTGACGGATCAGGCTGAGCAGTTGGGCTACTTCGAGACCATCAAGTCATGGCGGTTCCTGGACACATATCTCGCGAACGTGCGTAAGGTGACCAAAGCGGACATCCAGCGGGTGGCGCAGAAGTACCTGACCGAGAAGAATATGAATGTGGTGACTTTCGTGCCGGAGGTGAAGCAGCGCACCAGTGAACAGTTATCAGTGAACAGTGAACAGTGGGATGGGAACAGGTACTGTGCGTACAAGCGGGACAGCCTGCAAGCTCCAAGTTCCAAATTCCAAGTTCCAGACTCCAAACTCCGGACAAATCCGAAATCCGAAATCCGAAATCCGAAATTAGTGGCGCCTACCCGCGTTGTTCTCGACAACGGCCTGGTGGTGATCGTCTACCCGAACAGAAGCAACCCCACCGTGGCCATTCAGGGCAGCCTCAACGCAGGCGGCCTTCTCGATCCCGAGGGCAAGAGCGGTCTCGCGCAGATCACCGCCGGACTCCTGCAGAAAGGCACCACCAAGCGAACAGCCGACCAGATCGCGCAGGAGAAAGACTTCGTGGGCATGAGCATCGGGGCGAGCGCGGACACGGAGTCCGCCTCGTTCTCAGGACGCTCTCTATCAAAGCACTTCGACCTGCTGCTGGACATCCTGGCCGACACCCTGCGGAACCCCAACTTCCCGCAGACCGAGTTCGACAAGCTGACGGCGCGCAGGCTCTCCGGCATCAAGCAAGAGCAGGATGACCCTGACGCCATGGCTTTCCGCGCGTTCTCAGGCGCGGTCTTCCCCAAAGGCCACCCGCTGCATGCGCTAACCCTGGATGAAGAGACCGCCGATACCAAGGCCGTCACCAGGGATGACGTTCTTGCCTTCTACAAGGCGCACTACGGCCCGCAAACCGCTATCCTTGTGATAGTAGGCGACGTAGACCCGCAAGCCGCCGTTGCAGGGGTGAAGCAGCGCTTCGGCGAATGGCAGCCGACGGGACCAGCCACACGACCGCAGATATCCACTGTTCCGGTTCAGACAGAAGATGTGAAAAAGGTCATCCCCATGCCGGATAAGTCCCAGGTCAGCGTGCTGCTTGGTTATGCCGGTCAGCTCAAGCGATCCGACCCCGATTTCTACGCGGCGACCATCATGAACTACTCTCTGGGCGGCGGTGGTGCGCTTGGCAGCCAGCTCGGATATAAGATACGCGACGAAATGGGTCTGGTCTACAACGTCTATACCACTTTCGACGCGGGACTCGGCGCCGGCGCGTGGTATGCCTACCTGGGCACAAATGCGAAGAACGTGGACAAAGCCATCAAGGCACTGAAGGACGAGGTTGCCAAGATTCGCGACAATGGTGAGACAGCGGATCAGGTGCAGCGCGCGGTGGACTACATTGCGGGGTCGTTCCCGGCCAGGCGGCTTGTG
Organism: Armatimonadota bacterium; assembly: GCA_025358205.1. Classification (GTDB taxonomy): domain Bacteria; phylum Armatimonadota; class UBA5829; order DTJY01; family DTJY01; genus JANYKG01. The sequence goes on along the minus strand of JANYKG010000119.1, from coordinate 35,622 downwards.
GACAACGCGTCCATAGCGCAGACCTTGCACGGCGCGGAGTTCTACGGGCTGGGCATGGATTACATCAGGAAATACCAGTCGCTTTACAGAGGAGTCACGCTCGCGCAGGTGAATGCCGCCGCGAAGAAATATCTGCGGCCGAACAAGTACACGCTGGTGATAGCCGGACCTTACACGGAACCGGCACAGAAATGAATGGTATAATGTATACGAGGGGGTAGGCTTATGCGTCACTTGATATCGGTGATCTTCTCGCTGATTGTGCTGGGAATTGTAGTCTGGAATGCGCAGCAGGTCTCGGCGTTAAGGCGCGACGTGAGGTTGCTGAACGCGCAGGTCACCGCGCTTCAGGCAGCGAAAAGCGGGAAGTCTGCAGCAAGCTCCTCGCCTATCGCCAAAGCTCAGAAGCACATTGACCTGGCAAAGAAATATGCCATGAAGGGCGACTTCAAGCGCGCGGATGCCGAGCTGAACAAAGGGCTTTCCATGCTGGAGAGTGCCGGACGTGATTCCACTCAACCTTACGTGGACGGACTGAACAAGGTTGAGCGGGCGCTGACCGAAACCCGCGGCGTGATAGACAAACTCTGGAAAAACGTGGACTCATCGCAGGGAAAAGGCAAGGGAGGATAATACCCATGAAACACCTGAGTATTTTGGCGGCGATACTGCTGGCGGTTGTGCTTGGCGGATGCAATCCCAAAGGCATGGTAAGCACAAACCAGGAGATAGAGATCGGCAAGCAGTCATCCAAGGAGATCGAGAGCAAGTACGGCATAGTCAAAGACGCCCAGCTCAATGACATGGTGAACACCATGGGCCAGGCTATCGCGAAGTGTTCCGACCGACCCGATCTCGAATATACCTTCAAGATACTGGACCAGAAGGACGTGAACGCGGTGTCGCTGCCCGGTGGTTGGGTGTATGTATACAAGGGACTCATTGACGAAACTAAGGGCAAACCGGACGAACTGGCGGGCGTGATAGCGCATGAGGTAGGCCACATAGCAGCGCGACACCATGCGCAGATGATGGGACGCGAGCTTCAGGCGCAGATACTGATAGGCACACTTACCAAGGGCGACGTGCAGCAGGTGGCAGGCGTCTTTGCGAATGTTCAGCTTTTGCGGTGGAGCCGGGTGCAGGAGTTCCAGGCCGATAAGCTTGGGGTGAAGTACATGTATCGGTGCCAGCGCTGGGACGCTCAGGGACTGGTGAATTTCTTCGATACTTTGCTGAAGATACAGAAGAACCATCCGTCAAAGTTCGAGCAGATATTCCTGACTCATCCGGTGACCGAAGAACGCATCAAGCGCGCGCAGGAGTATCTGAATGCTCTGAAAGCAGGGACGGAGAAGCCGTAGGGAAATGGTCGAATGGTCAGATGGTACTGCTGTCTGATCAGCCGTTCTTTACCCAATCCTCGTCGAAAACCACCGTCTCTATGTCGCTCGAGGTCGGCTTCAGAGCATGGTAGTGAGAGAGGGCGAGGAGTATGCGCCCGTCGTCTAGCTGAGTGATGCCGTGGTTGCTGAGCTGATTGCGACCGGTCTCCGTGGCGATGTCACGCTTGAACGCCCAGGTCTTGCACCCGTCCGTGGAGAGTGCGGCGGTCAACGGCCAGCGCGGGTAGTTCTCCACCGACGACTGGCTGTTCCACACAAGCAGGCAGTTCCCGCTCTTCAGCTTGAGGAGCTGCGGCATGGACTCCGGCGACGGGATGGTTGTCTGCTTCGGCTCGGTCCAGGTCAACGCGCCGTCCGATGAGGTAGATTCCCACAGAAACCCGCTCTTCGTGCGGAAGAGGCAGTAGAGGTGGTCGCGTGAAAGCTCGACCGGCGTCGGTTCCATCGCGCCGCGCGGGACCGGAATCACGATGTCGTAACCCTTCGCCCAGGTCTCGCCGCTGTCGTTCGAGGTCATGAACGACGCGACGTGACTGTAACCGTCCTCGTGCAGATAGGTGAAGGGCAGGATGATGCGTCCACTTATGATCTGCTGTGGGACCAGCGGGCCTCCGTAGAAGAACCTCCCGTGCGCGACCTCGCCGAGCATGTCAATCTGCCGGGGAGCGCTCCACGTGCGTGCCGAGTCCTCGGACGTGCGCACGAAGATTCGGGCCACCGACCGCGCGTAGTCCTTGATGCTGCTCACGGTCTTGCTGTCGTCCGATGCGCCCTTGAAGAAGGTCTCGCGCCAGAACAGGAGGACTTTCTGCGTGCCCTTCAGGTTGACCATGGTGATGTGAGATACGTTCGCGCCCGGTGCGGTCATGAAGATCTCGGGCGGTGTCCACGTCTCACCTTTGTCGGTGGTGAAGCAGTAGTAGATCGCGTTGTCCAGGAAGGTCTCCTGCTCCTTGTACGCGCAATAGAGCAGGATCACCCGCCCGTCCGGAAGCTGATGCGGGAACGGCCCCTGGTAGTGGCTCCATCCCCCACTCCCGCCTCTGATGAATGATTTGTGTGTGAACATGGCTACCTCATTTCGGATCGCGGATTTCGGATTTCGGACTTGTCCGCCGAAGCCTTGGCGGCAGAGGATGGTGGAATGGTCCAGCCGGATGGTCTATCGGTGAGCAGCGCCCAGAGGGGAATCAGTAGCATCAGGATGAGCGTTACGGCGCCGGGGAGCATCGCATGCCACGGCTGCGCGACGACCTTGTGATGGGCGGCATAATACGCGGGCGCATGTGCGATACTCCAAACATACCACATTGACAAACCGGCGTATGTTGCAACCAAACTCCACCATGACCAGATACGCTTCTGCATTAGTCCTAGCCAAAGCACCCAAAGAAAGGCTTCCGGTAAGCCGGACAGCCATGACCCGGGCTTATCTCTGAACATGACCATATAGAGTGGCAGGCTGAAGAATCTCATGCCTGACACAACGAGATATATCCAAGCGATCACACGTGTTCGCCGCTTAAGATCGCCGGGAACCTGGGTTGAAGAAACAGGTATGACTTTGGGCTTTCTCCACCCCACCGGCTTATCGGTGAGCAGAATGATAAGCGCTGGGATACTTACCCAACCGAAGGGGATCGGCAGGAATACCATGAGCCAGGGGAATAAGGTTGAGCCGACTTCTGTAGACGATCCCCAAGTCATATCCGTTACCATTGACAGACCCGTGCTCAGCATACCTAAGGTGAAGGCGGCCGTCAGCCAGACGAGCATGGTCCAGGCCCATCTGCGGTTCTTAAGCAGGTAGATGCAGCCGATGACAATGGCAGCATTGAGAAGCGCGCCGAGGATAGCACCGAACGCAAACTCCGCTGTCTCGAAAAGAGTCCCACGGCTCTTCTCCATGAGCACAGAGGCCAATGCGGCGAAGAAATTCCAGGAGTACAAGCCGATCATAATCGCTACGGCAATGCGGGTTCTCTGTTTCACAGATTGCTCCTCGTGCGAAGAAGGCGCTCCACCGGGCGCAGATCACTGCCCTAACGCCACTTACGACTGCTTACTATTCCGCCGAATGGTGAGGAGTTCCTGCAAGAATGCAGTATGGGAGTATGGGAGCGGCAGAAACGAACATCGATCCGCCGCAGCGGACCAACGTCGAACTTCCAACATCCAAGTCGGAAGGGAAGCTACCGGACCCAGCTCACGTATCACTCGTCAGATGAACGTCCGGTAGGTCGTCACGTTCAGCGCCCAGCCGACCAGACCCCAGAGGCTTGCTGTCACATAGTCGCCCAGGATGAGGCCCATGAAGAACGGCAGTGCCTGACGGTACATCTTGATGCCGCCGTACCGCGTGGTGAGCGCCTTGCACCCCCAGCCGATCAGCGTGGTGAACCAGAAGTAGTCCATCGCGTAACTCACCGCGAGGCCGTAGCCGATGGGGTGGAACGGCCACCAGAGGAACTGCCCCTTCATGAGGGTCAGGACGAGCGCAATCGCAGCGCCGATGAACATGAAGCTGACCCCTGAAGTGTCCACACGCTTCGGATTTATCACCCACCCGTTCAGCCGGTCGAACGCATAGCTGCCGATGCCGGTGCGGTAGCCCGCCTGTATCTTGGCGGTGGCGGCGCCGTTGATGTAGTACATGTGCAGGAGCGCCCAGAATGTGGCCACTATGCCCACAAACGTCGCCAGCATGATGATACCCGCTATCTTCCGGTTGTTCGCCTTTGCTACCTCGCCGATCTTGAAGGCCTCCAACTGGTGCGGCATCACCAGGTTTCGATAGCCGCGGTTGAACCAGTAGAAGTAGGTCATTATCGTCATGTTCTGCGCGCCCAGCGCCTGGGTGCCGAACGCGGCGGTCATTATCTCCTCTGGCCGGAAGAAGTTCAGCTCATGCGCGGGCGGCCCCAGTTCCGCGCGTATGCGGGTGATGGCGATGCACACGATGAAATACAGCGCGAAGAAGATGATGGGTACGTACCAATCCATCCCCGCCGCCTGGCAGAACATGAAGATCAGCAGCAACCCGATGAGAATGCCGATGATCGCCGACCGGTATGACATCGGCTCCATCGTGTCATCAAGCTCCGAGTCCTTACCCATCGCGCGGAGTATCACCTGCCACAGGTACTTACGGCTGGAGTAGACCATAATGAGCGAGAGAGCTATCCATGCGCCGGCGGACTGCTCCGCGAAGTACGGGAACCTCTGCATGGCCGGACTCGCGCCCGGATCACGCCAGCCCATGCCTACCGCGAACACGTCCATCGCCTTGCGGAAGAGGTAGAAGAACCAGCAACTGAACGAGAGATCCGCAGGCAGAAAGAACGCCAGACCGATGGCAAACGGATAGAAGGCAATGGGGAACCACCCTACTCCGTTCCACGGGCGCGTGGTGATGAACTGCCCCATATCCAGCAGCTTGATCTGCACAGATGGCACGTTGGGATAGAAGAAGTTGAGTTCGTTCAGCGACTGCAGCACAAGCGGGATGGCAAATCCGATCCAGAGGTATTTGTTCGAGAAGAAGCCGGACATGCCCGCGTCCTTGGTCATCTCAAGCGGCATCTGAATGATGGGGAACGTGAGCTTCTCGCGGTCCGCCCACTGCTTGCGGACGATGGTGTTTGTGCAGAGCATGATGTAGCCGATGACCATCAGGAAGCTGGTCCACACCGCCATAGGTATCGCCCACGCCTTCAGGTGCGCCGCGGTGTACAGTGTGCTGCTGCCCTCGTAGAACCCGCGCAGAATCTCCTTGTCTCTTGGCGCGAACCATGTGGGTATGAAGTGGTGGAACTTATCCCACCCATTCTGCGGCGTGTTGAAGTAGAAGACGTTTATCAGGTTTGGCAGCAGATTTCCCATCATATCGTGCCCGCACATGGCGGTTGATATGCTGAGCATGATATAGACGACCATCAACTCCGCCTGGTTCAGCGCCGCACCGGGAAACCGCTTGGCGACCAGGATGTTCAGCAGCGTGAGAAAGAAGAGGATGGTGACGACAGTCATGAACAGTGATACGCAGGTGCTGTCATTGCTGCAGAACTTGATCTCGGTCATGGTGACCCAGTAGCAGTTGATGGGTATCAGCAGCAGGCCGAGAAGTATCGCCCGGAAGCCGATGCCTGCGCGGAGTTTTGGTGCGTTTGTCAAGTACCCGTCCTGCGGAGAAGATCGTTGTTCGGCCTCACTATAGCAGTTGGGCGAGGCGTTAGTCAACATGTATGCAAATGTTGTGTTCCTGCATTGGTTTCTTGGTGCAGCGCTTCGGGCTTTCCCCGAGATCATGCACGGAACGCCGAGAAGCATACGATAATGTTGGCACGGGATTTCCGAATCCCGAGTAACCTGTAGCCGCAACCTTTATGGTTGCGTTCCCCGGACGCAGGGATGAAGAGACTGTGGCAACAGCCTGGATGGTCCCTCGATACGCCCTTCGACCAGGCTCAGGACTTCTTGGTAATGGACGGTTTGTGTCTCATTTTTCCATTCCCAGCGCGCGGTTCCTGTATCGAATCCACAGGCAAAGGTCGGCAGAGACCATGAGAGCGTTCAGCACGTAGAGCCAGACCACGGCGTCCGGCTTGTAGACCAGTTTGTGTACTATGCCCGCGATGTAGCCGATGATGACCAGCGACAGAAAGACCGGACTTTTGCCCACAACGTTCTTAGTCTTCCACGTCCTGTGAACCGAGAACGGCCAACTGGCGCCGAAACAGACGAGCATGGTGATCTCATACGGACTCATGCCTTACTCGATCTCCGCTGTGCGCATGTCAGGTGTGGTAATAGACCTGGTCGGCGGCACGGAGCGGCCGAAGTAGCCGGAGTACGCGGTCATGATGGTGTTGAAATCCAACTGCGAAGGGTACCTGATTGCGCCGAATACGAGGGATGGATAGAGCAGGTCGCTGGAGTTCGGGCTGTGGCCGCCGATGCCCAGTGCATGACCGATCTCATGAGCTATCACGGACTGTATATCGTTCGCCGCGAGGTTGTGTCCCGACCCATCGTCAAGGGCAACCTTGATGGAGGCGGTTGCCATCTGCGACGTGGAAGCGTCATAGGTGTATCGAGTTATTCCCTGGGTGTTGCCGCCAAGCGAACTCTGGCTGACGAAGGTTACCTCCACATCCGCCCCTGACCCGACAGTGCTGACAAGCGCCTGGAGACCGGGCTGATTCCATTCGTTTCCGGCATCCACCTGCAAGTCTGGGTTGGATGCATAGAGGGTGTTCCAGTTGCCGGGAAGCGAAAAATGGATGCGCAACGGCAGATGATCCCAATGAAACAGGCCATTCAGCGACGAGATGTAATTGGGCGTGAAGATGCCGGTATCGGGCAGTTGACTGCTTGATGACCCACCGCCACCGCCGCCGCATCCCGCAAACATAACAAGCAGCACAAGCGCCGCAAGAAGATATCGGATCGTTCGTAGACTCAATCGTTCCATGTTCGCCATCCTGGTAGTATTACCGTACACTACGATTATCGGCAGGTCGGACCATCATTCACAGTATACCCGTTTCGGAGGCCGGGGGTCTACAGGAACATATGGGAGATTGGTCTGAAAAGTACGATCCCGATGGCCGTTGACCGCTGGCGGACCAAGTGATACACTTATCGCGAGCAGGCAATCCATCTTACAGCGTTGCCAAGGTGATTCCAAATGCCGTACTCTCTTCACGATCAACTCAAGCTGTTTAGCCCAAAGCGCTTCGAGGAACTCTGCGGCCAACTCCTCAAGGCTGGCGACGTCTTCATAGTCCCTGTCGAAGGCAAGGGCGGTGATGAAGGAGTTGACATCTTCAGGGGGCCGCTCGATACCCCAAAGCAGGAGCGCACGGATGAAAAGCTACTCGTCTGGCAGGTGAAGCACTTTCCCACGGGCCTTGGTAGGAGTCAGAAGGAACAGGCCATCAAATCATTAGAACGCGTGATTGAGACCCAAGATCCGGATATTTGGACTCTTTGCGTTCCCTTCGAATTCTCACTTGACGACCACAGGTGGCTCGGGGGCCTGCGGGAGAAATACTCCGGGCTCATCATCGAGCTGTTTGACGCCCCCGCAATCATGAACCTTCTGCTGAAGCCCGAGAACAAGTCGCTTCTCAATGCAAACTTCCTCCTGCCGAACAACCAGCGGATCGAGCGGGAGGTGCTCGACCTCTTGACCGACTTCGACCTCGTGAGCGAGCGACTGAGCGAGGACAAGCTGCCTACGAAGACCGAGAGCGAGTTCTATAACGGTGCGGTCGCCGACTGGAAGGACATCCACGACAACCTCGACGCCCGGCGGGAGATCATCGGCGAGCTGTGGGACTTCGTGATCGAGGCTGAGAAGTGCAATGGAGCACTAGTCTCATTCGCGGTGCTCGCCGGGCTGAGCGGCGAGGGGAAGTCCACCGTCTTGCGTCGAGTCGCCGCCGAGTTGGTCCGCTCCGGGCGCAACGAGGTTTTCTGGCACAAACCCGGCAGGAATGACCTTTCTGCCGAGCAGTTCGACCACCTCCCGAAGGACTCGCTGGTCTACATCTTCGTCGACAGCATCATGCTATTCGGTCCTGACGCGGTCAGCGGATTTTTGGAGCGGTTGAGGGACTTCCCGATCCGGCCCATCGTGGTTTCGGCAGCGATTACCTCCCTATGGGACGGACTGAAACTGAACGTAGGCTCGTACGCCGATCTTAGGAAGATCGATCTCGGCCATATGAGCCCGACCGACATCGAAGCACTCCTCGACAAGCTCTCTGAAAACGAATGCCGCATGCCCACGAGCCTTGGGAAACTCGCCGGACTAAGCAGAGACCAGCAGGTTTACCAGCTTTCCATGCGTGCGAACAGACAACTCCTCGTCGCCTTGATTGAGGCAAAGGGTGGACAAGGATTCGATCAGCATGTGGTCGATGAACTCCGAAAGCTCCGTTCCGCCAATGGTGATGTTGTTCGCAAGGCCTGTACCTACGTCAGCGCACTTCACCGCTTCGACCTCCGAATGCCAAGATCCCTTCTTAGCCGCCTGATCGGAGAGCATATCTTCATAGAAGACCAAGTTCTCTCCAAAACACATGGTCTTGTTGAGTTGACCTTCGCTGATGATAATGTGATAACTCGTCATCCCGTTGTCGCTAACGTCATCTTCGAACATGAAGCGGGGGGAGAGTTCGGCTGGTATGAGCGGATAATTGCTGAAATGGACCAATCAGATGAAGCATTGGCTGAGCAGTTGGTATGGGCGATGACAGGTTCTGAGAAACTGCTACCCAATGTTCATCGCTGGCCCGACTTGGAGCTGGGATCAGATCTGCTGACCCGGGCTTGCAGGTACGACATTCAGGTTCTACTGCGCGTAGTCAAACGTTTTGCTTGGGATGCCTCAGATATCTCGGGGTATGCGCGGTTCCTGGGTGGTCGTGGCGATGTCGATGGCGCTCGTACAGTATTCAGAATCGGACTCACTGCTGCCAAACCAGAGGTGCCCTATTGGGAAGTTTGGGCGTTCTTTGAGAGGGAGCAGGGCAACATCGGAGATAGGGAATGCCCCGCCGAGTACACTGCTAGATGGCTACTGCGGACGGCGATCAAGACTGGCCGAATCGACTTCCAGACGTGGTTCAAGTGGGCATCTATGGAAGAAAATGAGGGTAATATCGGCGACACGGAAGATCCTGCGCCATATACCGCCAAGTGGATACTGCGCAAGGGTGCAGAACAGAACCCGCAGGAGCTGAATTTCCCGGCGTCATTGGCGACTATTGAGCGGGAGCAGGGGAATTGGGATGAGATGTACAGACTCGACAGAATGGCAGCAGAGCGAATGGCAGAAGCCGACGAGAGATCCAGCTACTACTGCAGTCGGTCTCGCGAAATGGCCAATCTGGGCAAAATGGACTATGCGCTTAGATATGGTGAACTGTCCGTCCGAGAAGACCCCAACGATGGCTGGGCTCATTCGCATCTAGCTGGCTGCTACCACTCCTTGGGGAGACGGGATGAAGCGGAGCGCTCCTGCCTGAAGGCGCTCGAACTCCTGCCGAATGCCAAGAGCGTGCGGGCAAAGTATGAGGAAATCAAACGCGCTCGCGAGGAAGAAGAACGCCAGATCTGATATTGCATATCACATGAATGTCTCTGAAATATACGGCTCAGCAAGTTTGGATTACCTTTATCCGTATTCTCCGCGACAAACCAGCCAACTGTTTGACACCCCCTCAGGCACGGGACTATAATTTGTGCTAGCAGCAGCTGGCCAAACAGAACAGGAGGAACCATTCATGAACGAACCAATCGCAAAATACTTCCACACGGGCATTATCCACCCCATGGCCTACCCGCAGGTGATGAAGGGTGAGGGTCCGATACTGGAAACACTCAAGAAAATCCTTGATGATGAGTACTTCGGCGCGGTGGAAGTGACCTGGATGAAGGACGACGCCGTCCGCGCGGAGGCCGCGAAGATGCTGAAGACTGCACATGTGGATGTGGTCTTCGCCGGTCAGCCGCCGCTCCTCAGCCAGAAGCTGGACCTCAACGCCGCCGATTCCACCGAGCGACAGAAGGCGGTGGATCAGTGCAAGAATTCCGTTGACCAGGCATACGAGCTTGGTGCGAAGATACTCGCGGTCCTCAGCGGCCCCGTACCTGCGGACGGCGACAAGGCTGCGGCCGTGGATCGGCTTGCGGATTCGCTGATTCAGGTGTGCAAGTACGCGGCGTCGAAGGGCAATCTCGTGGTTTCGCTCGAAACTTTTGACTATGACATAGACAAGAAGTGCCTGATAGGCCCGACCTCCGAGGCCGTTGCGCTGGCCAAGAGAGTAACGGCGGAGTGCCAGAACTTCGGTCTGACGGTGGACCTCAGCCATCAGCCGATGCTGAATGAGTCTATCAAGCATATGATTTCCACGGCGGCCCCGTATCTGGTACACACACACATCGGCAACTGCGTGCTTGATGAGTGTCAGGGACCGGCGTATGGCGACCAGCACCCGGCGTTCGGCTGCGACTGCGGCCTGAACGACGTGGACGAGGTGGTGGAGTTCCTGGATAACCTCATGGAGATCGGGTTCTTCAATAAGGACCTGCCAACATCCATGCCGGTGGTCAGCTTTGAAGTTAAGCCCCTGCCGGGCGAGGATAGCGACATCGTGGTATCAGGCGCCAAGCGGGTACTGAACGAGGCGTGGGCGAGACTCTGAGATATAGGGTAACGGGTGTCGGGTTCCCGGTTTCGGGTTCCTGACACCTGACACCAGGAACCTTTCGCTATGAGCGGCATAAGGGAGTGCAAGGAAAACCTGCTGATAAGAGCCGGGGTGCGGCGCAAGGGCTACTCCAAGGTCGTAAGGCGCGGAGAGATGGGTCTGCGGCATCTGGAGTTCGGCCTGCTTCGCCTGTCCTCCGGTGAGTGGTCGGGCAAGACAAGTAAGTGCGAGCAGGCGCTGGTCGTATACTCAGGAACGGCTGACTTGGAGATAGACGGCATTCCGCCGATGAGCCTGAGCGAGAGCCGACCGATCTTTATCCTTCCCCCAAACACGCAGTACGCAATACGCACTACGCATTGCCCGGTCGAGATCGGCATGTTCTCCGCACCGGTTGGCTTGTCCGCCGAAGCTTCGGCGAAGGTGGAATGCTCCGGCAGTCCGGGTATATTCGGCCCGGCGGACGGCACGCTGACAGGCTGCAGGCTGATCGTCACACATGCCATCATTTCCACGGACGGCGAGAAGGTTCCCCACAAACATGATGCATTCAACCCGTCTACCGAGTTTCCTCACGAAGAAATCTGCCATTTCCGTGTCACTTCTGCTCAAGGGTTTGGACTGGTACATGTGTACACGGGAGCAACCGACCCGTGCCCGATGAACGAATCCTACGAGGTGGCTGACGGCGACACGGTGGTGATACCCAGGGGCTATCACGTCATCGGCGCATCGCCCGGCAGCACTGTGTACTGCACCAGCGTCCTCGCGGGAGAGGTGTATCCGCCGCGCATACACCACACACCGGCATGAAAATCATCATCGCACCGGATTCTTTCAAGGGCAGTCTAACTGCGACTCAGGCCGCGGAGTCCATCGCCGCCGGGGTGCGCCGCGCACTGCCCGATGCCGAGTTGGCGCTCATCCCGCTGGCGGATGGCGGTGAGGGCACGGTCGAGGCGCTGGTGAAGGCGACCGGTGGGCGTGTCGTTCCGGCTGAGGCGACCGATCCGCTCGGAAACAAGATCGAATCCTTCTTCGGCATCCTGGGCGACGGTGAGACTGCGGTTGTTGAGATGGCCGCTGCGTCCGGCCTGCCGCTCGTACCTGACGACCTCAGGAACCCCATGCGCACAACCACCTACGGAACAGGCGAGTTAATCAAAGCCGCACTCGACTCCGGCTGCCGGAAGCTGATCTTGGGCATCGGCGGAAGTGCGACCAACGACGGCGGAGTAGGGGCGGCACAGGCGCTGGGCGGAAGTTTCACGGACACGGACGGCAACGAGGTCGGCTTCGGCGGCGGAGAACTTGCCCGAATCCGCTCGATAGACCTTTCCAATCTTGACACCAGAATCGGCGAGACAGAGATCGTCGTTGCCTGCGATGTGGACAACCCGCTCACCGGCGCACGAGGCGCATCCGCCGTTTTCGGCCCGCAGAAGGGCGCGAGTCCGCAGATGGTCGCGGGGCTTGACGCCGGGCTGCACAACCTGGCTGAGGTGATTCGGCGAGACCTCGGCGTTGACGTGGAGCTTCTACCAGGTGCGGGCGCGGCGGGCGGACTGGGTGCGGCCTCGGTCGCGTTCCTTGGGGCAGGTCTGAAGTCCGGCATCGAGATCGTTCTGGACGCCACACACTTCGCCGACCACTTGAACGGCGCATCGCTGGTCATCACAGGCGAGGGCAAGATAGACGCGCAGACCCTTCAGGGCAAGACCATCAACGGGGTGCTTCGCGCGGCGAGATCAGCGGAGGTGCCGGTCCTTGCGCTGGCCGGAAGCGTCGAACCCGATGGGCGCGAACTCCTCAACCACGGCGCAGTGGCGGTGCTGCCGATAGTCACCGAGCCGATACCGCTGATCGAGGCCTTCGCCCGTGCATCCGAACTACTCTCATGCGCCGCAATGAAGGCGGCAGCACAAATCGTCAAAGGAGACGGACAATGAACACACATTCCAACGCGAGCATCTGGGAATCACTTGGAGAGACTTTTGATGATTCTCTTCCGCGCAGAACCGCAGTCGCCCTGAAGCCGAGCGATTCCACCATCCTGTACGCCTATCCGATGAACACCGGGACAGTCGGCTGGAGCTTCGACGACCGAACTTCGAGCAGCTACGACGATGCGCCTTCCTTCGAGTTGTTCATCGCTCCGTGGACAGGACCGGGATTCATTACCCCGCTATCCCGCTCGACCTTCGTCTGGGACGAGAGGGAATACTATCCCGATCTCGTCCGGCGCACGGCGGCTTTCTCCGAACCCGGCGTCAGCATCCGCGAGAGCTTTGGCAGAGCGGTGGAGAACGCGTTCACTTGGCAACTCGATGTTGACTACCTGGGGATTCATGGGCGCGAGAAGAGCCTTTACGTCGCTCTCCGGGCGGCCGGCGGGCTGGGCGAGGTGAAGGCAAGCGAAGGGCGCTTTGACCTTGGCGGCGCCACTCTCTGCGCGCAGGCGGACTCCTGGGGGGCCTTCGACTCCATGGATGACGCCGAAGCCGCGATCAAGGCGTGCGGCCTAGCTGGACACTCTGACGGGACCCGCTATCTCGTGCTGGAGTTCAAGCTCTCGCTTAAGAGGAACGATCCACGAACGATCTCGATCGGCCTGTCGTTCGGCGACCCAGGTGCCGCGCGTTCGGCCTGCGGTACATCCTACCTGGAAACGCCAATCCGCGAGCGCTGGGACGCGTGGTTCCACACTCTCCCAAGCGCCGACTTCGCCTCGCCGGATGAGCGTCGGGCGTACTACAAGTGCTGGTGGGTCGTGAAGCTGAACTACTACGACAGCCCGCGATTCGGCCATATGGTCTGCGAGGCGCTGCCCGTTTACCGAGGCTATTGGCTCTGGGGACTGGACTCCTCTGAGTGGCATTCCGACCAGAACACGGAGTACACTTCGGTCCACATCCGTCAGGCGCTGAACCTGTTCATGGACAACCAGCGAGAAGACGGCTTCATCACGCACGCTATCTATCTCTCCGACGAGGTGCTTGGGGCGGGGTGGTCCAGGCGGAACATCACGCAGACGCCGCACATCCCGTGGGTGTGCCTGCGCTATGCGGACGTGACCGGCGACTACGAGTGCCTGAAAGCCTGGTACCCGAAGCTCGTTCGCTTCTACGACTACCTCTGCAAATCGCGCGATGAGTGTTTCCGCAACCTCCACCTCTGGGGCGTTATCGCATCGTTCGATACCGGGCTGGACACCACACCGGTCTTTGAAAAGGTGACCTACGGGGTGGACGGTGTGAAGGAAAGCTACTGCTATCCGGCGATCTATGCCGCCGAACGGTGCCGGTACGAGCAGTCCCTCGCGCGCATGTCCGAGATTCTAGACACCGGCGAGACTGAGCGCTGGCTCGCGGAGGCAGAGAAGACCCAACAGGCGATGGACGAGATTCTCTGGGATTCGGCGCGCAACTGGTACGGTGTTCTGCACGAGGACGGCACACTGGACACTCGCGTCGGCGTGGACGGTCTGTTCCCGTTTGCATACGGACTGGTGGACGAGGAGAAGGCAGCGGCGGCTAAGGAAAACTACCGCCGGCTGATCGGGCAATACGGCATCCACACGGTCGCGCCCGGCGAGTTCGAGTACGAAGCGAACCACTACTGGCGTGGACCAGCCTGGCCGAAGTCGTGCGCAATGGGCGTCATCGGCGCTGGGAACTACTACCCGGACCTGCAGGACGATGCCCTCGATAGCACGCTCAGAATGCTCCTGCGCTGGCCGAGCGTCTGGGAGTGCATCAACGTGGAAACCGGCAATCCGGCGCGCGCGGACCAGGGCATGGTATCCACCCCGCTGATCTCATCGAACGTTGGGGCAGGCGAGGCGCTGGGCATGCTGCTGACCGTCCGAGGCGTGGACATGATGTCGTTCGATGGCACTCTCCCGCTGGCTCCGGTGACGAACTTCCACTGGGCAGGGTTCAGGCTGGATGTATCGAAGGCGGGCGACAAGTGGAGCATAACGGTTCGCCCCGCCGAGCGGTCAGCAGGAGCGCTGCGCATACGCATGGCGGATGGCGGCACCCAGATGGTGAGAGTGCAGGCCGGTGGCAGCTACGAAATCTGAGGCCAGTCGAAAATCAGTCCCTGCGTCGGGTGTTCCATTCGATGTCCAGGGCTAGTCGGAGAAGTGCAGCAATCGCGACAATTAAAAGAACGATGGGTATCCCGGATATCAGCGTGAGCAATCCTGACAGGAGGTACTCAGACATGTGATTGCGCGCTGCCGCCACGATGGCCATAACGATGGTTGCGATTACGATGATGCCCGCTACCACAAAGAGACCATCGGCTACAAGATCATAGAAATTACGCGGACGGACAAGTAGTTGAGCGCCATCACCGGGGTCCACTTCCAGTTCGAGTGCATCCTGTCGGTTGCGGTCAAAGACCGCCGGGTCTTGAGCCGGTGTTCCGTCCTTGCCTGTCCCGCACTTCCAGCATGGATCAATGGCGTCTTCCAATTCGGTGTTGCAGTTATCACATTTCCACATGGCAGCCTCCCCTGGTATTCCCTAACACCTAGCGCCTACCACCAAACACCTTCCCTAGAACAACGCCCCGGGCTTCTTCGCGGTCACGGTCAGCACCGCAATGTCGTCGCGCAGGCGGCCCTTCGCGTAGGCCTTAATAGCGGCAATCAGCGCTTCCGGCAGATCGTCTGGATGCTTCGGAACCAGCTCGATGAGCATCTTCTGCAGTCCGTCCGTACCCAGGAACTTGCCGTCATGCCGTGCCTCGGTCGCCCCATCGGTGTACAGTACAAGAGTATCACCGTGACCGAAGTCTACGGTCTCAGATGTGTACTGGCCTTCTTCAATCGCGCCCGCAGCCGGGCCGGTTGATGCCAGGGTATCCAGCTTGCCGGTCTCCCTGCGGTGGATGAACGGCGTCTCGTGACCCGCGTTCACGTAGGTGAGCGTCTTTGCGTCTGTGTCCACCACGCCGTAGACAACAGTGACAAATTTCCCAATCGGCGTGTAGCGGCAAAGGGCTGCGTTCAGCTTGGATGCCACGTACACCGGGTCAATATCATCAGCGGAGTAGGCTTGAATCATGTACCTGGTCATGCCGGTGTACACCGCAGCCTCCACGCCCTTGCCCGAGACGTCGCCGATAGCCACTCCGTACTTGCCGTTTCCAAAGTCAATCACATCGTAGAAATCGCCGCCGACCAGCGACTCATCCCACGCTGCCTGATATGCGCCGCTGACCGCGATGCCGGTCAACTCCTGCTCCACTCGGCTCCTGAGGCTCTCCTCAAGGTTTCGCGCGATGGAAGCTTCCCGTTCGTAAAGCTCGGCGTTCCGAAGCCCCGCCGCAACCACCGGCGCCAACCTCATCAGCAGCCGCTTCTCGCCCTCGCCGAATGCATCGCCGTTGCGCCGGAAGACGCTGATGGCCCCCGTGAACCCGCGCAGGTTCATGGGCACGCACAGCAGATGGTGAACCCCGCCGTCCTCGCACTGCAACTCCGGGAACTTGCAGTGGCAACTGTTCGGCACATCATTTACGATGACGGCCTCGTTCCGGCGCGCGACCGTGACGGCCACCGCATCGCACTGGTCTACGTGCTCTGCGGCGCTGTGGTAGCGGGTAAGCTTCTTGTTGCCCAGTATCTTCATGCCGACCAGATCAGGCTCGAACAGCAACACCGAACACTCGGTGGCTGCAACTGCACCCTTAAGCTTGTCCGAAAGCGTGGCGACCAGGGTGTGCAGGTCCAACTCGGAGCCGACCGCCCTGCCGATCTCCCACACCATCTCCAGTTCCTGGGCATATCCGCCGGACGTGCGCGAGGAGTCCGAGATGCGATCGCGCAGGTTGTTCTCCTCCACCGCCATAGCCGCCTGAGTCGCAATAACGTCCAGAAGCCTGAGCTGATCCTTGCCGAGCTTGTGGGTGTGCCGACCAGAGAAGAAGAGCGCGAGCACGCCCTTGCTCTCGTCCCTGGTGACAAGCGGCGCAAACACGCCGGTGGTGATCTCGCCCATGCCGTCCAGCCGCTGACCCATTGACCTGTCTTCAAGCAGGTCCGGGACGACGACTATCTGCTTGTCCGAAAACGCGTCGCCGACCGGGCCTTCGCCTGGACGGAAAATCAGTCGCTTAACCGAATCCTCATCAAGCCCGGAGTGGCCGGAGACCCTGAGCAGGCCCCGGTCTTTCTCAAACTGAAGCAGGCACGCCGCACGGGCGCTGAACGATTGTCGAGCGATCTCGGCCAGACGTGCATACAGGTCAGCAGGATTTACCAGCGAGGTCACGGCTTGCTGAGACTGAACCATGTTGGTGATGTGATAGGCCTGGTCGCGCAGCCGGACCTGAAGGCGGGTGTGTTCTGCGAGCATGCCCAGCAGCGGCATAAGGAACACGATGATCTTCATCACGTTCGCGAACCAGAAGAGCGCGGCGCTCGGCTGGCTGGACAGTCCCATGGCGAGTTGGCCGAGCATGCCAAAGATGAGGCCGTAAGCCATCCAGGTTATGATGGCGTTGTTTCTGTGGACCGACCCGCGCCCGTATCCCACAAGCGCAACCGCAAATATGCCGACGCATACCAGGCTGACTATCATCCCCGCGCTGGGAACCCAGTCCGCCGAAGCGGCATCCTGGCTGACAAATGAGGTAATGGCGAAAATGGCTGCCGCTGCGTACAGGACGCCTATCAGCGCAGCGACTGCAGATCGGCTGATGACTTGATCTTTGGCGTTGAACTTCTTACCCTGAACCATGCCGTAGAGCAGGCCCAGTCCTAGAGTAAGCCATTGGAGCTGCCAGATCAGTAGATAGGACCAAGAATGGCTTGCATCCTGGAAGGCTGCCTTGTATGGGAACGTGAGAGCGTCCCAAATGCCAAGCACGCCGACAGCAAGGAATGAACTGCCCAGATAGAGGTGCGCCTGCCTGCCGTGGATGAAGTACTCGGCAAACATGACAACGGCGACGGCAATTGCCATGACCGCCGTAAGCCACGCGACTGCGGCGAAAGGATCCGGCTGCACGGCGGTTTCCTGCAGCTTGTTAACCGCTGAGATGATAAGCATCGCAGCCAAGCTGGCTCCTGCAGCAAGGGTGATAAGAGCTGTTTTCCTCACAAATGCCCCCTCTCCCAGTCCCGATGTACTTCTGTGATGCCCTATTGACAAGGCCGGGTTGATCGTCCTAATCCCATGCAATGGAAACGTGCCTCATTCTAGCACAACCACAGAGCGCAAGCAAGCAAATATGTTGGACTCGATCCTCGATTCGGGGAGGATGAGTGATGAGTGATACGTGAACTGGTTTCTACAATGCAACTGCCTGCCCGTTCGCGTGTCTGATGAGTAAGGGAATGAAGGAAGAATCGTCATTTCAAGAGAAGGTTCGATTGGAGGCTGTTATGAAGACTTATCGTGCTGCGCCGATGGACGGCATAACGCTGGGGGTGACAATATCCGTTTGGACGCTCTTCCTGATGGTCATGATGGTGCTGATCGGCCATCACGATGTGGTATCCCTGGCAGAGTCGGGCTTTCTGATACTGATTGTGCTCTTCACTTGGCAGGTAAAGGGCTACTCATACGAGATCAGGGAGAACGCCATCGTGATAAACCGTGGGTGGCCGTTCGGGAGCACTGTCATCCCGCTTGCCGACGTGCGCGACGTGCGCCGCTTCAAGTTCACACTTCTGACCATCCGCAGTTTCGGGATCGGCGGTCTTTTCAGCGTGACAGGATACTTCTGGAAGAGGGAGGTCGGCGGCTTCTACGCCACCGTGACCAACCTCAAGCAGTCTGTCCTCATAGATGCCAGGCGAAAGGTAGTGATCAGCCCCGAAAACGCAGATGAGTTCATCGCGGATTTGAAAAACGTCATCGGCAAGGCCGACCACTGAACGTTTCGCGCCTTCAGCGCTCCTTGATGCTCCAGCGCGAAATCAGGTATAATCTGACCAAGACAACAGACGAGAGACTACAGACCAGGGACAGCAGAGCCGGATCGGATTCCGGACTGTCGTCTGCAGTCTGCGGTCCACAGTCTGCATCCGAGGAGATATCATGTCCTACAACAAGATGGAAAACATAGTAAACCTGTGCAAGCGGCGCGGAATCATATTCCCGTCCAGCGAGATATACGGGGGCATCGGCTCCACATGGGACTACGGGCCTGTGGGCGTTCTGCTGAAGAACAACGTGAAGGCCGCGTGGTGGAAGGCCGTCGTGCAGGAGCGCGATGACATGGTCGGACTGGATGCCGCTATTCTCATGGCCCCGCAGGTCTGGGAGGCCAGCGGTCACGTATCGTCGTTCAACGACCCGATGGTTGACTGCAAGAAGTGCAAGCACCGGTTCCGCGCGGACCACCTGGTGGAGAGCATGGCCAAAGACGAGGACGGCGCAGCGCGAACTACGGAAGAGCTGAAAAGCCTGGAACTCGCGGTGGCGGCGATGGCGTGCCCTGATTGCGGCGGCGAACTCACGCCGATGAAGCAGTTCAACCTCATGTTCAAGACCCATATGGGTCCGGTGGAGGAGAGCGCGGCGGTCACGTATTTCCGCCCGGAGACCGCACAGGGCATCTTCGTAAACTTCAAGAACGTGCAGATGGCAACCCGCAAGAAGGTACCGTTCGGCATCGCGCAGATCGGCAAGTCGTTCCGAAACGAGATCACGCCAGGCAACTTCATCTTCCGAACCCGCGAGTTCGAGCAGATGGAGATCGAGTTCTTCACGCGCCCGGAGGAAGCTCAGCAGTGGCATGAGTATTGGCTGAACGAGCGGTTCAACTGGTACGTGAACCTGGGCATCAAGAAGGAGAACCTGAGGCTTCGACCGCACGACTGTGACGAACTGGCGCATTATGCGAAGGGCTGCTCAGATGTCGAGTACCTGTTCCCCATCGGCTGGAGCGAGCTTGAGGGAATCGCGAACCGCGCGGACTACGACCTGAATCAGCACATCAAGTTCAGCGGCAAGGATCTGAGCTACTTCGACGAGGCGACGAA
Source organism: Armatimonadota bacterium (assembly GCA_025358205.1). Taxonomy (GTDB): domain Bacteria; phylum Armatimonadota; class UBA5829; order DTJY01; family DTJY01; genus JANYKG01. The sequence goes on along the minus strand of JANYKG010000119.1, from coordinate 15,988 downwards.
CGAGCGGTTCGTCCCGTGGGTCATCGAGCCGTCGGGCGGCGTGGACCGCGGGCTGCTGGCGTTCCTCTGCGATGCCTACGAGGAGATCGAGGGCGGACGCGGCGAGGCCGGCGCGGAGTCTGAGGTCGTCCTACGCCTGCATCCCCGGCTGGCCCCGTACAAGGCCGCTGTTCTGCCGCTCTCCAAGAAGGAGCACCTGGCTTCGGTCGCGCAGGATCTGTACAAGGACCTCCGCAAGGGCTTCTCGGTGGACTACGATGAGGCGCGAAGCATTGGCCGCCGGTACCGCAGGCAGGACGAGGTCGGGACGCCCTGGTGCATAACCGTGGACTTCGATTCGCTCGAAGACCAGGCAGCCACCATCCGCGACCGGGATACCATGGAGCAGGTCCGCATCCCGATGGCGAACATCAAGCGATGGATACAGGACAAGCTGGACGCTTCCTAGTGCGGAGTGCGGAGTTTGGACTGCGGAAGTCGGATTGGCACACTAGCCGCCGATTTACGCAGATGAACGCCGATATCGAGCGGGGCGAAGGAAACTGAAAAGAGAATGGTGAGCCCGGTGCGATTCGAACGCACGACCCACGCCTTAAAAGGGCGTTGCTCTGCCAACTGAGCTACGGGCCCATGAAATTCTCGTTGGTACAAATATCCCCCGAGCGTCCCCGGTCAACGTTGCGACCGTTCGGGAGCAGCGGAGTGTGCGGATTCTGATGCACACTCGCAAAATCGGTTTGTCTACATTGTCTGGTAGCGCCAGGGGGCTACGAGGGAATGCTGAAAGAGGAATACGATATACACGTTGGGCCCAAGAAGGGCGTCTACGGCATCACTCCTGCCTTGACACACTCTATGCCTTCGGCGTAATCTCTCTCTCACGATCTCCAGACTGCATAACTCCCAAGCCCAAGTATAACCCCTGTTCTTTGTTGTGTCAAGCCAGCCAGGGCGGATCTGTCTGGTCGGAACTGCCAGCAAGGGCGTATCATCGCCGGCGGGGATCTCCAGTCAAACGGCGCTGCAGATCGCCACTGGTGGAGTTGGTGCCAGGTCGCGGATGCTGAGCATCACCTATCTAGTGGAACCATGATAGGCAAGCACGCGTATTAGCTATAGGAGGAGATTTCGCCTGTCGGAATGTATAGTAAATCGGCAGGTGTGAATACCAGTTTTTCTGCGTCGGCATTGACAGAAAAGCGAGTGTACTGTAGAATCTATGAACTATCCGTGCGCATGGCGCCAGTCAAAGGCCGGTCGCGCTTACTGCAAAGCCTACACTGAGAGTTTGCAGCGACTAATGACGCGCACGTTTCTGGCCGACAATAGATCGGGTAATAACACGTGTAGAAGCACCCAGTTGATAGTCCTGTCACCGCACTAGGAGGGTCTCACAATGGCTCGGCAAGTCAGATCTACAGAACTGAAGTTTCATCTTGATGTTCTGGTAGAGAAGAAAGCTGATAATGAGTGGGAGGCACACTGCCTTCAGCTCGACTTGATTGCAGAAGGTACTACCGCACAGGTAGCTTTCAATCACGTATTGAACGCGATAGACGTTCAGATACGAACTTGCATTGAGAACAACAACTTGGGGAACTTGTACTTCCCGGCGCCGAAAGAGGTATGGGACCGGTTGGCGTATGCTAGAGGCGCAATCGAGAGCTGCAAGTACGATAGAAAGATCAGACCTCTACCTGCTGGCGTGAACAATTACGACGGCATGGAGGTGGATAGGTTCTGTTATGCCTAAGCGTCTCAAGGTCAGAGAACTGCTTAAGCGCTTGGAGGATTTCGGGGTGATCAAACATCCCAAAGCCTCCCGAGGAAAAGGTAGCGAAGTAGTAGTCATACGGCCAACTAATCCTGAACACACACAAGGCCCTCTGTTTACGATCACATACCACGGTGCTGGGACTGACGTAGGAGAGGGTCTTATTTCTGCGTGCTTGCGCAGATTCGGGATTGACAAGAAGGACTTCTTCGACGGCATCTAGCTCCATTCAATCCACGCCTCGTTCCCCTTGTGTTCATTCAACACCTCCCCGCAATACTGTAGGCGTAGCGCATGAATTGCCACTTCGGCCAGGGCAAACCATGGGTGGGGATGCAGTACTCCGGATCGGGATGCAGTCCAGGGCGAGGGTTACGGCAATCCGCCGGCGCGGATCGGCGTGGTGGTGATGAAGATATCGGTGATCGGGTACGCGTAGCGGACGCGTGGCCCAGGCGTTCCGACCATCGGTTAGACCCATAGCTGAAGTGCGCATCCTTGCGGGCCTGTGGCTTGGCAGGAAGGTTCTGGGGTGTTCGGTGGTATGGTTGCAGGGTGGTCAATTTCTTGGGCATTCTGAGGCGTTGTCCTGCGTCGAAACAGTGCCAGAGCCGGGGTAGTCACATGAATGTCCCATAACGTCTCATTCTGCCCGGTGATCACTATGGTGACGCGGCGGCGTGGTGGAGCCGGAATCGGGACTTCATACAGGATCCACTCTGTGAAGCCTGGGGGTGTGGGAGCTATTCTCCGTCAAGGCACTTTCGGCAAACATTACCATGTTTCGCCTCCCATGACTTTGTCAGCGTATGAATATGCCCGCACTTGCTGCACGGAGTAGCTTGCCGCTGAGCGTATTCTCTGGCACTAGCCTTCTTCTTGCATCCGGGACAGCAGTATCCCCCATTCTTGCGGGGCGGTTTCTTCAGGCCATTGTCGAACAGTGTATTACAAGCAGTGCAGAAGCATAGGTGCCGGACCCCGCATACGCATTGAGCCAGATGCAAACATGCCAAGGGAAAGAAGCCTAACCCGGGCATAATCGCCAATCTTGGCTTATACAACTGCTCATTATACTTTCCGGGAACTCCATACCAGTCCAGTATTAACCCTGGTGATCCCGCGAGAGCTATCCATTCATTAACCTGATTCGTGATGCACTCACGGAGCCATCCCATCGGTATGTCTTGTATCTCCGCCTGGTATTCGGGTTCGCTCGGGCGCCCATACCCAAGATTGATCCAGTCGGCTGCAGGTCCTATCTTTCCATTCCTCAACTCATCCGAGATATTGTACACAGAATAGAACTTCGAGGCGAGTTGACGAAACATATCCACGGGCTCTGCTGGGTACCAGGAACAAGACCTGTTCTTATGAATCCCATACCAGGTCGAGGGAGTGAACAAACACATTTCACCCTGGCGTTGATGGTGCAGGCAGACCCATAGCGGTCCCCATCTCTGTGCAAAGCGGGCCACCTTGTCTGAATTCGCGTCCTTCAGTCCGATGAACTGCGCGAGCAACTGAGAAGGATCTGCATAGGATTCCACCCAACTCTTCGACCAACGTTCTCTGATGGTGTAAAACCAGGTGGTAGACGAGGCCAGTGGTAGACCATCCCAACCTGAATCTGCAGGATAGCGAATATAATCCTCCCCGCCCGTAGCCAAGAACGCACCGAGTTCAACGACAACCACGGGATCTTTGGGCACGATCAGGCCAGTTCTCGACCTCGGTAGATCAAGCCAACGGCTCGGAATATGCCCATCATTGTTGGTCAGTCCAGTGTATCCATGCAGACGTGTTCGCTCGTTTGGCATCACGACCTCAGAACAGCAAGATTAGATAGTAAATTTGATCTCGTCAACCAGATCGAGAATCATTATACTTGGAACTAGCGCAGAGGTCAAGCCAGATTTATGCGCAGAGATTTATGCGCAGAGAGGAGGTCATATTCAGATGACAACAGGTACAACGGCCATCAGAATTGCCAGGATAAGGACAGGAAAGAACCTGCGAGATTTTGCCAGACAGCACGGGCTGTCGGAATCAACTCTATGTCGCGCGGAACGTGGTATTGGGTATGTGCCGCCGGCATGGCGTCCGGTGCTGGCGAGGGCTTTGAACGTTACAGAGGATGCCTTGGTGGACGAGCGGGGATTCCCGAAGCTGGACGAAGTAGAGCAGGCATAAGGCAAGATTGATGACAGAGCGGCGGGCGATTAACCTGACAGTAGAGCACGCGGTGGACGGGGAACCGATCACCTCCGCGCAGGTTGGCGCCGCGCTCCTGGATGCGTTGAAGACCGACACAGTGACCAGATTCGCGGCGGAGGTCCAGGCTGCCATTGAGGCAAGCCGGGCACCATACAAAGGCGGCAACGTCCAGCGAACCGATACGGCGGATAGTGCTCGGAGAGAGATCGAGAAGCAGATTGCGGCGCTGCAGAGTAAGCTGCTGAAGCTGGAAGCGGCATAGACGGAAACAGGATGGGATGACGATGACGGATAGCACGAATGCAAAACTAGAAGCCTTACTCTCCAAGCTGGAGGGCGCACACATATCCGGGGACGCATACAAGGCCAAGTGCCCGGCGCATGACGATCTACAGGCATCCCTGAGCATCTGCGAGCGAGACGGCAAGATACTACTCTATTGTCATGCCGGATGCGAAACGAAGGACATACTCCAAGCACTGGGCTTGCCGATGTCCGCACTCTTCATGGATTCCAAGCCTGCACCGAAGAAGCGCGGTAAGATAGTTGCTCGATACCCGTACACGGATGCATCCGGCAAGCTGCTTTACGAGGTATGCCGATTTGAGCCGAAGGACTTCCGGCAGTGCAGGCCCGACGGGCAGGGCGGTCTAGTCTGGAATCTCACCGGCATACAGCGTGTGCTCTATCGCCTTCCGGCTATCACGCAAGCCATAGCCGAGGGCATGACCATCTTCATAGTTGAGGGTGAGAAGGATGTTCACTCCCTGGAGTCCATCGGCTTGGTTGCGACAAGCAACGCAGGCGGCGCCGGTAAGTGGCTGGAGAGCTACTCCGATGCATTGAAGGGCGGCAAGGTTGTTATATTGCCGGACAATGACGAACCGGGCAAGAAGCACGCAGAACAGGTTGCGCGCAGTCTTCAGGGTAAGGCGGAAAGCGTCCGCATCGTGAACCTTCCGAACCTTCCTGCGAAGGGTGACGTGTCGGATTGGGTCAAGGCTGGCGGAACGGCGGAAGAGCTTACGCGGCTGGTGGATCAAGTCCCGGAATGGACCGACCAGGCGGAAGATCGCTCCGATCCGCGCGAGCATCATACCGATCTAGGTAACGCCAAGCGCCTGGTTGCGCGTTTCGGCGATATTCTGCGTTACTGCTTCCTTGAAAAGGGCTGGCGTGTATGGAATGGCACGCTGTGGACGCGCGATGAGAGTGGAGAGGTCTCCCGCCTGGCGAAGAAGACCGTGATGGGGATTTATACTGAGGCATTAGCCGAGAACCTGAGCAGGGAACAGCGCGCGGATGGAAGAGATTGCCACGATGGCACAATGTGGAAATCCGGTGAAAATGCGTGTGGCAATGCGGCTCAGCGTGGAATCACTACAAGCTGATGCTGAGAGGCGCAAGATACGGATCATCCTAAAGCCTCTCAGCTCAGTTTTTCAGCATTCGTTGGTAGCGCCAGGGGGAGTTGTGGCAATGTAGACATGTTCGAGATCACCTTCAACTCCAAACCCAGGTGGTATTGTATCACACAGCGAGGGATTTGGCAACAGTCCTAAGTATTGCGACATTCCCAAATTTCCGTATACGAGAGCAGGTATAAGGTACAACCAGGCGGCATTCCATTGTGCATACCGATGGTCGAGCACGTTGTTTCGTGTGAACTATCCTTCGCGAAGCAATCGAAGGAGGAATAATGCTTGACATATGGCGAATAATGGAATAAACTACTGTTGAAGGCGAAGAATACCGATATTCTATATCAGAAAATCGTATTACCTAGAAGGAAGATGTTCTTTACCTCTTGGTAAGGAACCTACAGAGGCTTCTGCCGCTGAGCCAGCTTGGCGAATCAGCGGCATTTATTTTGCCTCCCACTTAGGGCTTGCTCGTATTTTCCCAATGCTATTATCTGCCAGAAATGCAGTATGGAAATCGGCTGTGTAATTACCGTTAGCATCTTTTCTGACCACAATCACGACGACGAACTCCTCGTAGACCACTGCAACTCGCCGGGAATTATCATAACTCTTGCGGTCTTTGTCCCATCCTTGATAAAGACTCGCAGTGGGGCTTTCTAGGGTCGCTTTGATCCAATCAATACGTTCAGAACGCTCATTGGAGAACAGATCCTTGGTTCCGTCGCGACGCGTACTCTCGTACATACAGTGCGTGAAGTCCCTCTTGCGGAAATGCACAGGTATGCCGTCGTGGGTGTAGATCGGACCGCAGCAGTATGTACGATAGAAGTGCTCTCGGTATTGGAGTTCGCTCGGATAGTAGACCTTGGGAGGACACACTCTACCAACCTCCCTGCAAGTCTATTTTGAAGACGTTAAATTTCTGTTCTGTCCTTGCGGTGGGCAAAAGCTCGTGCCCCAGACGTGCCTCCAAGTACTGCACCAGATGGGCCTTGAACGATGCTTTCTCAAGGGTCTGATTCATCTTTGCGGATGCAACTCCGACAAGAAAGTCAGCGAATTGGATGAGAGCTACCTCTCCCGAAGGTACTGCTTGAACACTCTTCACTACGGATGCGAGATTTGAGCAGTCCAAGGTCCGACGAAGCACTTTTAGTCTGTCAGGACGCCTGCTGGTGCGAGCATCACAGAAAATCGAGTAGTTGTTGTAGTCCTCGATCCAGTGTTTTATGAGTTGGTAGTAGAACTTATAGAAACCCAGTTCGCTGTCATCACCGTGGAAACGAACCATATCCACCTTATCACCTTCCACAGCAATGCATCTAAAACGCACCATCGCACCATACTCAAAGAAAAGGTCAATCAACTCAAGATAAAAAGCTTCCTTCGATCTGTGTACCTTGTGCCATTTTATCTCATGCTGTACGCCATGCCTGCTGCGCAGTTCTCGAATGTCTGTTTTCACCTGTGTCCGCAATTCGGTGGGAATCCATAGTCCACCTATTAACAGGTATCCAGCTTTCTTTGGAGACTTTGACCAGAAGACATCAGGCTGACTTTCATCGCAGTAGATGTCGAAGTTCATACTATATCCTCTTGCTTCGTCAACCGTTCACATTGGTTTCAACCAGTGCAAGACAGCCAAACCGGTAGATACTGATACTCTTGCCGCCAGACGATTAGCTACAATCTATGATAGCAGCAACGGCTGAAGCATGGCAAGCCGTGAACTGATCTGCCTTCTGGGTCTGCCTCTGAGTCTGCCAGTAGCACAGCGCCACGTCTGGTGACCAGTCTATCGTGGGTTTGACGGGAGCGGGACTTCAACCAAGGCGAACCGATATTATCAACCAACTTCCCTCACTGAGATCTGATCGGGGATAGGGTCTTCATCATCCCCAATCGCCCCAGATTCGTTTCCTCCAGAGGCACTCTAAGTTCTTGACTGCTTGCCATGAGGTGGAGTAAGATTAGCCTAGTTCCGCAGGCTGTTTGTGCGGATGGTTGGCGGCCCGGCAAGCGTGACCATTGGCAGTTGAGCGGTATTCGCCCCAGGGTCGTGTCACCGACACAAGGGGTACACCTATGCCGAAGGTCATTGACAATATCGAACTGCGCATGGTGGATGAGCTTCGGGCCATGCTCGGTGAATCATTCGCGGCGGACTTCTGCGTCGGCTACTTTCACCTTCGCGGATGGCGCAAGCTCGATGACCTGATTGAGCAGTTTGAGGGCGGCGAAGGAAAGTGCGCGCGCGTCCTCGTCGGAATGACGCGATCCCCTGAGGAGGAGTTGAGGACTTCACTGAGCCTGGATTCCGCGAAACCTATTGACAGCCGCGTGGCAAAACGCCGAGAGACGAAGCTCGTTGAGTCGTTCAAAGACCAACTGGTTTGGGGTATGCCCGAGGCCAATACGGAAGCCAGTCTCCGCAGGCTTGCGCGACAACTGCGGGCGCACAAGATCATCGTCAAGCTGTTCCTGCAGTATCCCCTCCACGCGAAGCTCTACCTCACCTACAACGAATCGCACGGCGCGCCCAGGGTCTCCTATGTCGGCAGCAGCAACTTCACCTCGCCCGGCCTTGCAGACCAGGGAGAGCTTAACGTAGATGTCACGGACGGCGATGCCACCACCAAGCTCCAGAAGTGGTTCGAGGATCGCTGGAAAGATAAGTTCTGCGTGGATATCAGCGAACTACTGGCCGAGATCATAGAGCAAAGCTGGGCGTCCGAGACTCTTGTCAGTCCGTATCACGTCTACCTGAAAATCGCCTACCATCTCGCTTTCGAGGCGCTGGAAGCCCCAAGGGAGTACAAGCTCCCCACCGAGTTCGAGGATATTGTACTGGACTTCCAGAAGGAAGCAATACTCCGGGCCAGACGCATGCTGCGGACCGACCCGGCGAACCCCGCGCGCAACAGGGTCGCCATCATCGGCGATGTCGTCGGCATGGGTAAAACACTCTCCGCGTCTGCGGTCGCCAAGCTCTACCTTGATGATGAAGGCGGCAGGTGCATCGTGTGCTGCCCACCGAAGCTCAAGCCCATGTGGGAGGACTACCTCAGGCGATACGCCATCACTGGCGAAGTCATCCCCTACAGCCGAACCCAACAACTGGCGAAACTGGTAGGCCGTTCCCGACTCCTCATTCTCGATGAGAGTCACAATCTCCGCAACAGAGAGACGATAGCTTGGGCGAATCTGCGCGACTTCATCCAGGACCAAGAGCCGAAGGTGCTCCTACTTTCGGCCACTCCGTACAACAAGCAGTACCAGGACCTGAGCAATCAGCTTCGCCTGGTCATGGATGAGAAGACCGATCTCGGCATACGCCCGGAAGCCTACTTCCGAATGACCACCGAGGACCAGTTCCACTCGAAGACCCAGGCGTCGCCAAGGTCTCTCGTCGCTTTCGAGCACAGCTCGTTTGCCGATGACTGGAAGGACCTTCTCAAGCAGTTCATGATCCGCCGGACTCGCGGCCATATCATTAGGAACTACGCGCAATATGACGCAGAGCGCGAGCGCCACTACCTCACGCTCAGTTCGGGTATCCGCAGCTACTTCCCGAAGCGAGTGCCGAAGACGCTGAAGTTCCCCGTAGGCGATCACGATCCGTTCAAACGCCTCTTCAACGACAGTGTGGTTGACACCATTGGCGACCTCACGCTCCCAAGGTACGGACTCGGCGGCTATGTGGATCAACAGAAACTACTAGGCGCGACCAACAGCGAGAAGGAACTCCTGGAAAACCTGTCGCAGGCCGGTAGGCGGCTGATCGGATACTGCCGGACCAACCTGTTCAAGCGGCTTGAGAGCTCGGGTTACTCGTTCCTTCTCTCGCTGGAACGCCATGCCCTGCGGAATCTCGTCTACGTGCATGCCATTGACCATGCCCTCGATCTACCCATCGGCACGCAGGACAGCGCACTTCTCGACACCTCGTTCTCAGATGCCGATGTAGACTCCGAAGTCCAACTGATCGCATCGGACTTCGCCGAGGAAGAAACCGAAGAGCAGGAGGAGCTGTCTGATCCAGTCACCGAGTCCATGGCCGATCTCCAGAGCCGCGCCGCCAAGGTCTACGCCGCTTACGATGCCAGACGACGCGCAGGACGCAGGCAGTTCAAGTGGATCGGTTCATCCTATTTCCTGCCGACCCTGAGAGATGGACTCATCGAAGACGCGCGCCGACTCATGGAGATCGTGAACGATGCCGGTAGCTGGGATGCGGCAAAGGACGCCAAGCTGGACACACTCTGCACGCTGCTAACCGAAGCAGAGAAGGAAAGCAAGGTTCTGCTCTTCACCCAGTTCGCTGACACGGCTCGCTATCTCGAACGGGAACTGAAGAACCGAGGGCTGAAGCATGTGGAAGCAGTAACGGCGGAGACCGAGCGACCTGCCGACAAGGTCTCGCGCTTTTCGCCCATCAGCAACAAGTACGAAATGCACCCCGGCGACAAACCCGTGCGTGTCATGATCGCCACCGAGGTTCTCAGCGAAGGCCAGAACTGCCAGGATGCGAATGTCGTCGTGAACTTCGATCTCCCCTGGGCCATCATCAGGCTCATCCAGCGCGCTGGCCGTGTGGATCGCATCGGCCAGGATAACGCGGAGATACGCATCTACTCCTGCCTGCCGGATGACGGCGTGGAACACCTCATCTACCTGAGGCGGCGGCTTCTCGCAAGGCTCCAGCAGAACCAGGATGTCATCGGCACAGACGAGCAGTTCTTCGAGGAAGAGAAAGGCGCTCACCTGGAGGACATCTACGCAGGAAAGCCCGGCGTGCTCAATGACACCGAGGACTTTGAGGACGTGGATATCCCAAGTCAGGCGAAGTCTATCTGGGACAAGGCGCTGGAAGCGGACCCGACCATGCAGAAGAAGGTTCTCGGTCTGCCGGAACAGGTATACGCCACACGCCACCAGGCCGACGACAACGGTGCGCTCATCTACTTCAAGACTGCTGACGGTTTCGACAGCCTGGTAAAGGTGGACAAAGACGGCGAGATGGTCACGCAGTCGCTCACCGCCATTCTGCGGCAAGCCGAGTGCCCGCCGGATGAAGAGCCGCTGCGCGCGCATCCCCGCCACCATGAACTCGTGCGCAAGGGCGTCAAGCAGGCCATCCAGCACCAGATTGAGTCAGGCGGCAACCTTGGCCCCAAGAACTCCGCGCGCCGAAAAGCCTATGAGCGGCTGACCGGCTACCGGGCCGATCTCCGCGCTCATCACGATCTGTTCACCTCGGGCGATGTCCCTCGTTTGGACAAGGTGATTGACGATTTGCACAAGTATCCGCTGATCGAAAGAGCCAGAGAGATTCTGAACCGCCGGTTCCGCGAGGGGATCAACGACGCCGATCTCGCCGAGCTTGCCATAGGTCTGCGAGACGACGACCGGCTCAGCTATGTCACGGAGAACCCGGAGGACCGCACGCCCAGGCTCATATGCAGCATCGGCATGTTCCCCAGGGAACAGGTCATCCCCAAGGAGCAGAAGCAGTGACGGATTCATCGAAACTCAGGCAGCAGATAGCCGCGTTCAAATTCGCAGAGGCGCTACTGGATGGCAACTGGAACAACCCCGCTCGTTCGCAGTTCTGCCGCACGGTTCAGGATAGGGAGCTTGTCTTCTCGCCGATAGCAGAGGTCGGCGGAGTGGTAGCCATCGAAGTCACCGAGCCCACTTCCGGCGATCCGGCAATCGTAAGCCCCCAGGCCAGGAATCTCCGCAGGTCTGTAGATGCTGAGATAGCCAAGGAAATCCACGAACATATTCTCGTCTTCATCAACTCCGACCGGACCGAGGCTGTCTGGCATTTCTCCAAAGTAGTCCAGGGCAAGCGTCTGCACCGGGAATACCGTCTCAGCCCAAGGACTCCTCTGGAACCGCTGGCCAGGCTCTTGCGCGGCGTGGAAGTGCCGTACACGTGGCTGGATTCGACCGGTGAGTTGTCGCACGTGCTGGCACTGGACATGATGGACCAGGCCGGGCTGTATGCCGAGAAGGTCAGCAAGAAGTTCTACACCGATCTGGAAAAGGAACGCAAGGTCTTCGAGCCGTTCCTCAAGTGGGTCAAGGACGAGGAGAAGCGATCCTGGTACGTCACCGTCCTCCTGAACCGCCTGATGTTCATCTACTTCATCCAGCATCGCGGGCTGATGGGCGGCGACACGGCCTATCTCCGACAACGGCTGAACGAATGCATGGCGCAGGGTACGGACCGCTTCTATGCCGACTTCTTCCTACCGCTCTGCTTCTTCGGGTTTGGCAAGCAGGCAGGCGAACGCGGCAGGTTCGAGGAGACGTTCAAAGGAGTGCCGTACCTGAACGGCGGTATCTTCTCCGTTCACGAGGTGGAAGAGGAGTGCGGAGTCACGGCTGAGGCGCTGCGAGACTGCAAGCTGCCTGCTGATGCGGTCATACCCGATGCCGAGTTCGAGCGATGGTTCAAGTTTTTCGATTCCTGGCGCTGGACACTCGACGAGGCAAACCCGGATAACGATAGGCAGATTAGCCCGGATATCCTCGGCTACATCTTCGAGAAGTACATCAACCAGAAACAGATGGGCGCGTATTACACCAAGGAAGACATCACCGGCTACATCTGCCGAAACACCATCATCCCTCGTCTTTTCGACATGCTGGCAGAGACCGGACACAAGGGAAAACAGGCGGTAGACCCGCTGCCCATCGGTCCGCACCCCAATCTGTTGAATGACGGCAAGGGCATAAGCGGCGGCATCGGGATAGACCGCTACATCTACAACGCAGTGAAGACCCTGGACCGACTGCCCACCGAGACGGATAGGGAGTTCGATGCCCGGCAGAAACGCTATGACAGCATCCTCCAGGACTTCGACGACGGAAAGATCACGACGGTCAACGATTTCATCACCTGGAACCTGGATATGGAACTGATGGCCGCTGACTTCGTGTCTACCATTCAGGACGCGGAGGTGCTGCGCGATTTCTACTTCACGTGCCTCAAGACTATCACCGTTCTGGACCCCACCTGCGGATCGGGCGCTTTCCTCTTCGCCGCGCTGAGGATTCTCTACCCGCTCTATCAGCGGTGCCTTACCCGAATGGCCGCGATGTGTGCGGAGGTCGGGGATCCCGCACATGATATGACCTGGAAGGGCGAGATGGGATTTGCCAATGAGGTCAGTGAGCAGCTTGGGTTCCTGGATTCCCAGCCTCACGCACAGCAGGAGATAGTCGCGCAGTTCCGCAAGGAGATCGCAGAGATCGAGGCGCACCCGAACCCGGAGTACTTCGTATACAAGACCATCATCGTAAACAACCTCTTCGGCGTGGACATCATGGACGAGGCAGTGGAGATATGCAAGCTCCGGCTATTCCTCAAACTGATAGCCCATGCAGAGCCGGACGGGAATAAGCCGAACCATGGGATTGAACCTCTGCCGAACATAGACTTCAACATCCTCGCCGGGAATACGCTTGTAGGATACACTAGCTTCGAGGACATCAACGAGCAATGGAAGAACGTCGAACAGGTCAAGATCGGCGCTAAGGACGGCGCTGAAGTGAGCCAGGGGGCAATGGCTTTTGAGAAGGAGCACACGAAGCTCAGGCGTTTGGTTGGACAGTACGGCGATGACCTCAAGATGTTCCGTGAGTTTGAATTGGGCCTGCGATCACACGAAAAGATCAACATGGAACAGATGGCCCTGACGCGGGCTGCAGCCAAAGATGAACTGGACCGAGACCTCTGGAGTTTGTACAAGGATGCTGGGAAACGATCCGACAAGCTGTCCTTAAAGAAGTTTCAGGACTCAGTCCATCCGTTTCATTGGTTCCTGGAGTTCCCAGAGGTAATGAAGTCTAAAGGTTTTGATGTAATAGTTGGCAATCCGCCCTACGTTGAATACACAAAGAAGGATGCAAAGACTCGAACATCGGTAAAGGACAGTTACCAGATTTTGGGATACATGACTGAGACGTGTGGCAACCTATACGCATTTGCAGCCGAGCGTGTGGCAGGGCTAGTGCGAACCAAAGGTAAGACAGGACTGATCATTCCCGTGGCATCTGTATGCACGGACGGCTATGTGCCCCTTCAGCGGCTGCTGCTCAGCACCGGGAACCTGAACATTAGTAATTTCAATGATAGGCCGGGAAAGCTTTTTGATGGTCTTGAGCACATTCGGCTTTCGATCATACTTTGCGCCAAAGGCGCGAATCCGGCGGGCAAAGTGTTCACCACCCGATACAACAGGTGGCTAACGGTGGAGCGCCCCGTTCTCTTTCACCGGCTCCAGTACGCAGAGTGTACAGGGCTGCCATCCGATGGCTCGGTTCCAAAACTGTCATCCAATATCGAAACAAGCATACTGAAGAAGGTACTCTCGCAGGGCAAACGGCTTTCCTCCAATTCCTCGCTGGCTGGAGAACACTGTATCTACTATACCAGGAAGCTGAGCAGCTTTGTCCAGATTCTCGACTTCGTACCTACCATCTATGACAAGCAGGGCCAGAGCCGGGATCCATCGGAGCTGAAAGCACTCCTGTTCGACACCCGCAATGAACGTGATGTATGGTTGGCAGTGTTGAACTCCAGCCTTTTCTTCTGGTGGCTTACCGTTCACTCCGACTGCCGGAATCTGAACAGTCGAGAGATCAACTCTGTGCGAATGGACATAGGGACAGCCACTCCGCAGACTCTGTCTATGCTATCATCGTTAGCGTCAGATTTGATGGTGGATTTCAAGGAAAACTCCAAACTGGTCCCCATGAAGTACGAGAAACTTGGTGTGATGAAGATTCAGTGCATCTATCCCAAGCAATCCAAACCCATCATAGACGAGATAGACCGGGTGCTGGCGAAGCACTACGGCTTCACGGACGAAGAACTGGACTTCATAATCAACTACGACATCAAGTACCGCATGGGCCGCGACGCAGAGGAGGAAACAGAATGAGCAATGAGATGGAGAAACCGCCAAAGGAACATATCTCGCCTTTCGAGCAAATCAAGCGCACGAACGATGCGGGTATGGAGTATTGGTCAAGCCGGGATCTGGCGGACATATTGGAATACACGCAATACCGGAACTTCGAGGCCGTGATAGAGAAGGCAAAGCTGGCATGTTTCAACAGCGGTCAACGCATTGAAGACCATTTTGCTGACGTCAGCGAAATGGTCGAGATTGGGAGTAGCGCATTCCGGGAGATCAAGGTAACGCTGCTTTCCCGCTATGCATGCTACCTTGCCATTCAGAACGCCGACCCCAACAAGGAGATTGTGGCGCACGGACAAACCTACTTCGCTATACAGACCCGGCGGCAGGAACTGGCGGACAAGCACGTAGAGGACGAGCAGCGTCTTCTCTTGCGCGAGGAGATTCGGCGGCATAACGTTCAGTTGGCTGAGGCAGCCAGGGGCGCGGGTGTGGTGGAGCCGATTGACTACGCGATCTTTCAGAATCACGGATACATGGGACTCTACGGCGGCCTTAAGCAGGATGACATTCACCGCAGAAGAGGCTTGAAGAAGAGCCAGAAGATTCTGGACCACATGGGCAGTACGGAACTTGCCGCGAATCTCTTCCGCGCTACTCAGGCGGAGGAGAAGCTGCGCCGGGACGAAGTGAAGGGCAAAGACGCTGCGAACCGGACGCATCGTGAAGTAGGCGCGAAGGTTAGGCAAACCATCCGCGAACTGGGCGGTACGATGCCCGAAGACCTGCCTGTGACCGAGAGCATCAAAAAGCTGGAAGGCAAGCAGAACAAACGGTTAGGCAAGGCAGAGGACTGAGGCGCGCAGGCGGAGAGGCGAGATAGACCGGGTACTGGCGAAGCACTACGGCTTCACGGACGAAGAACTGGACTTCATAATCAACTACGACATCAAGTACCGCATGGGCCGCGACGCAGAGGAGGAATAGAGATGATGGACGATCTCTCGCCCATAGAAGGCAATGTCATATTCTACACGGCCGACGACGGAGTGGTTCACGTAGAGGTTCTATACCAGGACGAAACCTTCTGGCTATCGCAGAGAAGGATGGCTGATCTCTTCGGGGTGGACATCCGCACTATCAGTGAGCATCTCGGCAACGTCTTCGGTTCAAGGGAACTCGACGAAGAGTCAGTTATCCGGAAAATCCGGACAACTGCGGCGGATGGAAAATCCTACCTGACAAACTTCTACAACATGGACGCGATCATATCAGTTGGTTACCGGGTAAACAGCAGACAGGCTACGCAGTTTCGCATCTGGGCAACGCAGACGCTGCGCGAGTTCATCGTCAAAGGGTTTGTGCTGGACGATGAGCGCCTGAAGCAGGGCAAGCGGTTCGGCAAGGACTACTTCGACGAACTGCTGGAGCGAATCCGCGAGATCAGGGCTAGCGAGCGGCGGTTTTACCTCAAGATCACGGACATCTACGAGCAGTGCAGCATGGACTACAACAGGAAGTCCGAGGTCACGGATGCTTTCTTCAAGACGGTTCAGAACAAACTGCACTGGGCGATTACCGGGAAGACCGCAGCCGAGATAGTCGCAGGGCGCGCGGACCCGATGAAGCCGCAGCCA
>JANYKG010000106.1 GCA_025358205.1 Armatimonadota bacterium | reverse complement strand
CACGTCGTTGCCTGACACGACCGGTGAGGGCAGAAGCACAGTTTACTTGACACACCCAAGTCTCGGGGCAGGGGCTAAAAACAAAGTACACACTCCAGCAGGAATGACCCTTTTACTCTGGAAGGGTTGCGTGTGACGCCCCACTTATGCTATAATTCGCGTGTAATAACGTGCAGCACGGATGAGCTGCCTTTTCTTGTGGATGCGCTTGTGAATATTTTCACAACTGAGGGCGGGAATATCTCGGTCGCGCTGCATTTTAGATAGCGGGAGTATAATGGAGTTTGCGAATTTGACTGACGACAAGGGTTGCGACAACAAAGGTTTGACCCTCGACGAAATACAGGCCGTATTGAAAGCAAAAGTCCTCTGCTGCGACGAAAAGACGTCCAGCAAGGCGTTTACAGCTTGTGGTTGCGACCTCATGAGTGACGTTCTGGCGTTCACCAAGCCCGGCTCGATACTCCTTACCGGCCTTACAAACAGCCAGGTAGTACGCACCGCCGAAATGCTCGATTTGACAGGCATCGTTTTCGTCCGAGACAAACATCCTGATGCCGCAACCATTCAATTGGCTATAGACTGTGGAATCCCCCTGCTCTCTTCACCGTATCCCTTATATGAGAGTTGCGGAATTTTGTTCGCGCTGGGGCTAAAAGGCTGCATAACCGTTGAGTGAAAACGATTCAAACGTTAATCCGCTGGACGGAGCCGGACTTCACTATATGTTCCGCATTGACGGCGGCGACTTTGCCGGCGCTGGTGCAGTTTCGAGCAAGATCAAAAAGATACTGCAGCACATCGGCACGAAGCCTGAAATTATTCGACGCGCCTCGATCGCTACCTACGAGGCTGAGATGAACGTGGTAATACATGCCACTATGGGAGAGATAGCGCTGGACGCCACGCCTTCGATAGTGCATATACGTATACTGGACGAAGGTCCGGGGATTCCTGATATTGACAGGGCAATGCAACCGGGGTATTCGACAGCTCCGGACGAGATTCGTGAGATGGGATTCGGTGCAGGAATGGGCCTGCCAAATATGGAACGGTGCGCTGACAAACTCGACATCAAGTCGGTAGTTGGTATCGGCACCACCGTGGACATGGTATTCAGAAATGAGTGAGCCAGAAGAAACCGGTAAATACTTCCATTCCGTGCAGCTCATCGAGGACAAATGCAAGGGTTGCGTCACCTGCATCAAGCATTGTCCTACGGAAGCTATTCGCGTCCGAGACGGCAAGGCCGCGATTCTCGAAGTACGCTGCGTTGACTGCGGCGAATGCGTGCGTATCTGCCCAAACCAGGCTAAGGCCGCAGTTGCCGACACCCTCGAATCCATATCAAAATTCCGCTACAAAATCGCCTTGCCTGCACCCGCACTCTACGGTCAGTTTCGCGGCGGCGTGAAGCCGGAGCGAATTCTGGCAGGGCTGATCCACCTGGGTTTTGACGATGTGTTCGAAGTGGCATATGCCGCCGAGATTATTTCCGGCCGCATCAGAGAGATTCTGCAGCAGCCGGATCGCCCCATGCCGCTCCTTTCCTCGTCATGCCCATCCATTGTTCGGCTCATACAAGTGCGGTTCCCCGAGTACATCGGCAACATAGTGCCGGCAGCATCGCCAATGCGTCTGGCCGCGCGAATGGCCAGAAAGCACGCAACTGAAACTCTTGGAATACCCGATGAAGACATCGGTGTGTTCTTTATCTCCCCATGTCCGGGCAAGGTAAGCGCGGTGGCCGATCCGGTTGGTTACAGTAAACGCTTCATCAATGGCGCAATACCCATCGCGGAAATATACACCAAACTCCACAGTTTCGTCTATAACGCATCGGACAAGGACGTGACCGATCACCTGTGCAAGGCGTCCGGCGTGGGCATCGGATGGGGTCGCTGCGGCGGAGAGGTGCTGGCAATAGGCGCCCACCGGCACATTTCCGTGGACGGCATACACCATGTCATACAGATTATGGAGGAGATGGGCAGAGGGAAACTCCTCGACATGGACTACATAGAGATGCTAGCCTGTGTGGGCGGTTGTGTAGGCGGCGTGCTGAATGTAGACAACCCCTTCATCAGCCGCAGACGAATCCGTGAACTCGCTTCACAAGACAGCCCATCTGAGTCGGACGCCGCCATTGCTGAGAGACAGGCTCAATTGCTGCAAACTGTAACTCCCGATATGCTGGGACTTGATGAGCCGATTGAACCCAGGCCGACCCTGTGCCTGCACAGCGATATGGCAACCGCAATCCAGAAAATGGAGCAACTCGAGGAGATAGTCAAGACCCTCCCCGGCATAGACTGTGGAGCATGCGGCGCACCGCACTGCCGAGCGCTGGCAGAGGACATAGTCAGAGACCTCGCTGTAGAAACCGACTGCGTATTCAAGCTCAGAGAGCGCGTGCATGAACTGGCGGACGAGATGGCGGAACTTGCGGCCAAGCTTCCTCCAGCGATGGGCGTTCTCGGAAAAGGACCGACAAAGGATGACGATAAGGGAAATAGTTCAACCGCTGGGACTGAAGCTGGTAGTTGAAGGCGCATCGGACAAAGAGATACTCGGTGGCTATACATCCGACCTTCTGAGCGACGTTATGGCAAACGCGAAGTCCGGCTACCTGTGGATCACCAACCAGAAGCATCAGAACTGCGTAGCCGTGGCATCGCTACTTGACCTGTGCGGCGTGATTATCGTCGGCGGCACCCAGCCGGATGAAGACACCGTCGCAAAGGCCAGAGCAGAGCAACTGCCGCTCTACACTTCCGATATGTCCGCATTCGATATTGCGGGACGACTTTACGAGATGGGGGTCCGTGGCCCTATCCAACCTTGAAAACTTGATGACAACATACGCCGCTGACTTGCACGTACACACCATACTCTCACCCTGTGCGGAAGTGGAGATGATCCCGCCACTCATAGTGGCGAGGGCGGTGGAAGTCGGCTTAGACATCATCGCTATAACGGATCACAACTCAGCGGAGAATGTGCAAGCTGTGATATCGGCGGCAGAGTGTACCGCGCTTAAGGTTCTGCCGGGCATGGAATGCGAGACTCTAGAAGGCGTACACATCGTCTGTCTGTTCGATGAGGTATCAGCCGCACTGAAACTGCAGGAGGTTGTATACTCCAGGCTGCCGGACATGCCGAACCGCCCTGAGACATTCGGCGCGCAGTTTGTGGTTGACGAAGATGGTGAGTTCGTGCGGTACAATGATCGGCTTTTGCTGGTACCCACGGATATTTCCATGGAAGACCTGACGGAACTTGTGGAGAATCTAGGCGGGCTGGCGATACCATCGCACATAGACCGGTCAGGATACGGCATGATGGGGATTATGGGGATGATGCCAGAGCATCCGGCGTTTCCCGCTGTTGAAGTATCCGGGCGGATAACTCCATCCGAAGCGGTGGACAGGTATCCCGACATAGCCGACAGGATCATTATACAGAACTCAGACGCTCACAGGTTGAGCGAAATAGGATCACCCAGAACAGAACTGAATATCATGCACCGAACAGTAGCAGAGATCAAGACGTTCATAGCGGGCCGAAACAAATGAGAGAGCTTTCTCTCCACATACTGGACATAGCGCAAAACTCAATATCGGCCGGCGCGTCGCAAATACACATCGTGGTAAAAGCCTCGACTCGCGATAATCTGCTCACCATACGCGTTTCGGACAACGGTAAAGGAATGTCTCCTGAGTTCGTCGCCAGGGTAAGAGACCCTTTCGTTACCACTCGAACGGTACGAAAGGTCGGGCTGGGGATACCCATGCTCTCCGCTACGGCTGATCTGTGCGGCGGCGGCGTTAAGATAGAATCTGCAGTCGGCAACGGAACGACGATCGAGGCGACATTCGAACTGAATAACTTGGACAGGCCGCCTGTCGGTGAGATCGTGCAAACTATGATTACCCTGATAGTGGCCAATCCCGACATAGCGTTTACATACGAGCATTCCGTGGACGAGAAGACGTTCATCTTGAACACGGATGAGATAAAGGCACAGATCGAAGACGTGCCTATCACGGAGCCTTCGGTTATCCGGTGGATCCGCGAATACATGACGGAGCAGATATCCGTCGCGGGAAATATTACCTGATTTCGAGTTTGTTGATCATAAGGTTAAGAACCAGGAAAGGTGGCAGCGAATGAAGACACTTGAGGATCTGAAGAGGATCCGCGAGCAGGCCCAGAAGGCAATGCAGGTGCGTGAGAGCGATCACAGCGCGAAGATTTGTGTTGCGATGGGCACATGCGGGATAGCATCGGGCGCCAGGGAGACTATGGCGGCGATACTGGACGAGTTGGAGAAGCGCGGAATCACCGATGTAGCGGTGACCCAGAGCGGCTGCAAGGGACTCTGCGAGCAGGAGCCTACTGTAGACGTCTGCAAATCCGACCAGCCCACAGTGACATACGGTTACGTCACACCAGAGAAAGCCCGTCAGATAATCGCGCAGCACATCGTCAACGTCAACATCGCCGGCGAATGGGTTGTCGCGACCGACAAGAAGTAGGAGGAACATCTGTTGTCAGCACATCAGTGCGGTTGCGAAGGGCAAGTAAAACAAGCTCAGGCTGACGAGGCGGAGAAGTACGTCAAGCTCGCTCAGATCATTGACGAGTACAAAGGCCAGAGAGGCGTCTTGATCCAGGCGCTCCACAAGGCACAAGGAGTCTTCGGCTGGCTGCCGGAAGAGGTCCAGATCAAGGTCGCAGACGGCCTCGATATTCCTCTTGCGGAAGTACACGGAGTGGCGACTTTCTACTCGTTCTTCCACATCATCCCCCGCGGCGAGCACACCATCCGAGTATGCCTCGGAACAGCGTGCTACGTCAGAGGCGGCAAGCAGGTACTGGAGCAGTTCGAGAAGGAACTGAAGACGAAAGTCAGAGGAACCACCGAGGATCGGACATTCTCCCTTGAGATTAACAGATGCGTTGGCGCATGCGGCCTTGCCCCAGTGGTAACGGTAGGCGCGGACATCTACAGGCGTGTGAAACTGGACAAGGTACCGGAGATCATTGCCAAGTACACTGGCGGCAAGTGACGAAAGGGAAGTAGGTTACATTTATGGAGAAGACTTACAGATCTCACGTGCTGGTATGCGCGGGAGCGGGCTGCGTATCTTCGGGATGCCAGGCCGTTGCAGACGCGCTCCAGGAGGAGATCAAAAAGCATAATCTCGGCGACGAAGTAAAGGTCATCCAGACCGGCTGCATCGGCTCATGCGATGTAGGCCCGGTTATCGTCGTCGCGCCGGATGGCACGTTCTATCAGAAGTTGAAGGCTGAAGATGCAGTGAGAATCGTCGAAGAACACCTGCTGAAAGGGCGCGTGGTAGAAGATCTGCTGCGCACTTCCGGGCAGGGCGAGGAATCATACCGCACCATTGACGAGATGCCTTACTTCAAGCTGCAGAAGAAACTCATCCTGAGAAACTGCGGCGTGATTGACCCGGCCAACATCGAGGAGTACATCGCACGCGGCGGTTACAGCGCGCTGGGCAAGGCGCTCACCGAGATGAACCCGCAGACGGTGATTGACGAGATCAAGGCAAGCGGACTGCGCGGCAGAGGCGGCGGCGGATTCTCCACCGGCATGAAGTGGCAGTTCACCAGGGACGCCAAGGGCGAGCAGAAGTACGTTCTGTGCAACGCGGACGAGGGCGACCCCGGTGCGTTCATGGACAGAAGTCTGCTGGAAGGCGACCCTCATGCGGTGATCGAAGGCATGGTAATCGCAGGATACGCAATTGGTTCTGACACCGGTTACGTCTACGTTCGCGCTGAGTATCCTCTGGCCATCGAGCGGTTGGAGCACGCGCTGAAGCAGGCGCGGGAATACGGCATGCTGGGCAAGAACATCCTGGGCAGCAACCACAGCTTCGAACTCGACATCCGAATCGGCGCGGGCGCGTTCGTCTGCGGCGAAGAGACTGCGCTCATGGCATCCATCGAGGGCAAGCGGGGTGAACCTCGTCCAAGACCGCCGTTCCCCGCAATCTCAGGACTCTGGGAGTGCCCCACCGTTCTCAACAACGTAGAGACATACGGCAACATCGCCACCATCATCGAGATGAGCGCGGCAGAGTATGCCAAGATAGGTACTGAGAAGAGCAAAGGCACCAAGATCTTCGCACTCGCCGGAAATATCAACAACACCGGCCTGGTCGAAGTCCCGATGGGAACCGACCTGGGCACCATCATCTTCGACATCGGCGGCGGCATCCGTGGCGGCAAGAAGTTCAAGGCTGCACAGGCGGGCGGACCTTCAGGCGGCTGTATCCCGACCCAGCATCTCAATGTGCCGATGGAGTACGATTCGCTGATCGAACTCGGCGCGATGATGGGATCAGGCGGACTTATCATCATGGATGAGAACACCTGCATGGTAGACCTCGCCCGGTTCTTCCTGGACTTCATTCAGGAAGAGTCCTGCGGCAAGTGTACTCCCTGCAGAGTGGGAACCAAGCGGATGCTCGAAATCCTGAACCGCATTGCACATGGCGAGGGCAAGGAAGGCGACATCGAACTGCTGATAGACCTGGGCGAGCGAATCAAGGATTCCGCGCTCTGCGGACTCGGGCAGACAGCGCCGAACCCTGTTCTCTCCACCATTCGCTATTTCCGCGACGAATATGAAGCGCACATTCGGGACAAGAAGTGCCCGGCCTGTGTATGCTCATCCATGTTCGAAGCGCCGTGCGCTCATGCTTGCCCCGCAGGCACAAGCGTACCGAAGTACATCGGACTCATCACTCAGCGACGCTTCACAGAGGCACTGAGAGTTGTGCGCGATCACAACCCCTTCCCCGCCGTGTGCGGAAGAGTGTGCAACGCGCCTTGCGAAGACAGATGCCGCAGGTCTCAGATAGACGAGTCAATCTCAATCCGAAATCTGAAGCGGTTTGTAGCAGATCAGGAGTTCAAAGATCCGAAGATGCCCACCGTGGCAATGCGAGCCGAGAAGTCCGGCAAGAAGATTGCGGTAATCGGCGGCGGACCTGCCGGTCTCACAGCGGCGTTCCACCTTGCTCGGATGGGTCACAGCCCGACCGTGTTCGAGGCGCTGCCGGAAGCAGGCGGCATGCTCGTCTGGGGCATCCCGGAATACAGACTGCCGAAAGCGATTCTCCGCAAGGAGATCAAGGCAATCGAGAACCTCGGCGTTGAGATCAAGTGCAACACCAGCGTCGGCAAGGACATCTCGTTCGCAGACCTCAAAAAGCAGTACGACGCGGTCTACGTGGCAGTCGGCGCTGACAAGAGTTGGATGCTTGAGATTCCGGGAGAAGACCTGGAAGGAGTCTACGACTCGCTCAAGTTCCTGGCGGATGTTCAGTCCGGCAAGGACGTCAAGGTCGACGAGAAGGTCGCGGTTGTCGGTGCAGGGAACGCAGCCATTGACGCTGCACGCACTGCGCTCAGGCACGGCGCGAAGAAGGTCACCATAGTCTACCGCAGACTTCGGGACGACATGCCCGCTGACCCGCATGAAATACGCGAGGCCGAGAACGAGGGCATCGAGATTCGCTTCCTGACTCTCCCCACGGAGATCATTGGCGAAAACGGCAAGGTGAAGTCCATGAAATGCCAAATCCTCGAACTGAGGGAGTTTGACAAGAGCGGACGCCGAAGCCCCAAGCCGATCAAGGACGCGATCATTGACCTGCCGTTCGACACGGTCATTTCCGCTATCAGCCAGGAGCCGGATGTGGAATTCCTCAATGACACAGGCGTTGAAACAAAGCGCGCCAAGATCGTCACGAACAAGAGGACAGCCCGAACATCCGCTGACGGTGTGTTTGCGGGCGGCGACGCGGTTACCGGTCCGGCCACGGTCATCGAGGCTATCGGCGACGGCATCAAGGCTGCGCAGAACATAGACAAGTACCTGGGCGGCGATGGGGTAATCCCCTCGGACATGGAAGACATTGCCATTCCGCCCGCGCCTGCTGATGTAGACGACATCGTCGAGACACCCAGGATGGAAATGCCCGTTCTGTGCGTTAGTGACAGGTCATGCACCGCAGAAGTAGAACTCGGCTTCACCCGCGAGTGCGCTCTCGCGGAAGCCAACCGATGTCTACGCTGCGACGCGAAGAGTTAGCCCACATGATTCACTCCTGGGTGAATCATGTTTAATTTGCCCTGCATTATGCGTTTCCCGCATAATGCAGGTGAGGAGATACATTCATGGAACAAGTTACCTTAACCATAGACGGAAAAGAAGTATCCGTGCCGAAGGGTAGCACCGTTCTCGACGCATCGAAAGCTGCAGGCATAGGCATACCGACCCTGTGCCATCTCGAGAACGTGCATGCCATCGGCGCTTGCCGAATCTGCCTGGTGGATGTCGGTGCGCGATCACTGCAGACGGCCTGCACATACCCTGCAAGCGAGGGCATGAAGGTCGTCACGAACAACCCGAGAGTGCGCTCTGCCCGCAAGACAGTGGTAGAGCTTATGCTCTCCGCGCACAGACAGGAATGTACGTGCTGCCCGCGCAGCCTGAACTGCGAGCTTCAGAAAGTCGCGAAGATCCTTGGTATCCAGGAGCACCGGTTCGACGGCGAGATGCCTGAGCAGATTCTGGACACCAGCAGTCCCAGCATAACGCGCGATTCGAGCAAGTGCATACTGTGCCGCAGATGCGTGACGGTCTGCCAGCAGGTTCAGGGCGTCGGTGCGCTGTTCCCTGTGGACAGAGGCTTCGAGACTGCTATCGTTCCGGCATTGAAGAACGATCTGATTGACGTGGCGTGCGTCATGTGCGGTCAGTGCGTTTCGGTCTGCCCTGTAGGCGCTCTGTACGAGAAGGATTCAACAGACGATGTATGGAAGGCGATTGCCGATCCCACAAAGCATGTCGTAGTGCAGACCGCTCCCGCCGTCCGAGCAGCGCTCGGCGAGGAGTTCGGTATGCCTGCAGGTACCAGAGTCACCGGCCAGATGGTCACGGCTCTGCGCCAGATGGGCTTCGACAAGGTGTTCGACACCGACTTCACTGCGGACCTGACGATTCTGGAGGAGGGCAACGAGCTGCTCCATAGGGTGAAGAACGGCGGCACACTGCCGATGATCACCTCCTGCTCGCCGGGATGGATCAAGTACATCGAGCATTTCTACCCCACTCTTCTTCCGCACCTCTCGACCTGCAAGTCACCGCAGCAGATGTTCGGTGCGCTGGCGAAGACGTATTACGCGGAGAAAGCGGGAATCAAGCCCGAGGACATCTTCGTGGTCTCGATCATGCCCTGCACCGCGAAGAAGTACGAATGCCAGCGAACCGAGATGTCGGCGCACCCCGGCATACCGGACGTTGACGTGGTACTGACCACCCGTGAACTCGGCAAGATGATCCGCGAAATGGGTATGGACTTCGCTAATCTACCGAAGGGCGAGTGCGATTCGCCACTCGGTCTGTCCACTGGTGCGGCGGTCATCTTCGGAGCGACAGGCGGCGTCATGGAAGCTGCCCTCAGGACCGTCTATGAAGTCGTCACTGGCGAGACTCTGGACAACGTGAACTTCACGGCTATCCGCGGACTCGAAGGCGTGAAAGAAGCGACCGTCAAGGTCGGCGATCTGGACGTGAAAGTCGCCATCGCAAGCGGACTCTCCAACGCTAAGAAGCTGATGGAGAAGATCAAAAACGGTGAGGCGGACTACCACTTCATCGAGATCATGTGCTGTCCCGGCGGTTGTCTCGGCGGAGGCGGTCAGCCGATCCCAACTACCAACGAGATCAGAAAAGCCCGAATGGGCGCGATCTACGAAGAGGATGAGCATCTGACCATCCGCAAGTCGCATGAGAATCCGGCGGTACTCGCCCTTTACGCGGAGTTCCTGGGTGAACCGCTCGGCCATAAGTCGCACGAGCTGCTGCACACTCACTACACGCCTCGGGCGAAGTATCCTGAGACTGATAAGGAAGAGGTCACAACCGGCGGCGAGTAAGCGGCTGCCGATACGCGAGCAGATCGCCCGTAGCCCGGTCGGTCTGCTCTCTGCGATCCGTGCAACAAACGATTAGTAGTGTCAATGTCCGGAAGTCCCGGACGAAACCACCTATAGGAGGTGTACTTGTTGGAAACAACTCAGTGTCCAAACTGCAAAAAGACCGACGTGGCTGACATCAGAGACTGCGTGCGTCAGTTCGGTCGCGATCAAGGCAATCTGATCCCTATCCTGCACGCCGTACAGAAGAAGTACGGGTACCTAACCGCCGACGCCACAGAGGAGATCGCAGACTGGCTTGGCATTCATGCTAGCGAGGTCTACGGAACCGCCACATTCTACACGCTCTTCTCCACCAAACCTCTCGGCAAGTATGTGGTTCGGCTGTGCGACAGCCCCCCGTGCCATATTGAAGGCTCGCTGAGCATCCAGAAGGCTATCGAAGAGGATCTGGGCGTCGGCAACGGCGAGACTACCGAGGACGGCTTGTTCACTCTGGAGGTCGTAAGCTGCTTCGGCCTGTGCGGAGTAGCGCCGGCGATCATGGTAAACGATGAGGTTCACGGCAATCTCACGCCGGAGATGATTCCTGCCATCCTCTCCAAGTACAGAAAGGAGGGCAACTAATGCCACTCTACAGATCACATATTCTGGTCTGCACCGGCACAACGTGCGTCCTCAAAGGCTGCACCGCTGTTCAGTCCGCGCTGATCGCCGAGATTAAGCGCCGTGGGCTGGAAAACGAAGTGAAGGTCGTCGAGACCGGCTGCCTCGGTATCTCCGAAAAAGGCCCGGTGATGATCGTCTATCCCGAAGGCGTCACCTATTGTCAACTGAAGGTGTCCGACATCCCGGAGATCGTTGAGGAGCACCTGCTCAAAGGCCGCACGGTCAGCCGACTCGTCTACACTGGTCCTGTGACCGGCGAAGTGAAGCCGGCGCATCCCGGACGCCAGAAAGAGCAGCGCATAGTCCTCAAGAACATCGGAATCATTGACCCTACCTCCATCGAGGAGTACATTGCATACGGTGGATACGAGGTGCTTGGCAAGGCGCTTACCCAGATGACCCCCGAACAGGTCGTGGCGGAAGTCAAGACCTCCCAGCTCAGAGGTCGAGGCGGCGCGGCATTCCCCACCGGCATCAAGTGGGAGCTAACCGCACAGGCCAAAGGTGACAACAAGTCCGTCATCTGCAATGCTGACGAAGGTGAGCCAGGCAACTTCAAGGACCGGCTTATCCTCGAAGGCGATCCACACTGCGTAGTGGAAGCAATGATTATCGCTGGATACGCAGTCGGTGCGAAGACCGGCTACCTCTACATCCGCGGTGAGTATCACCAGTCGGTCGCGCATACCGAGAAGGCCATAGCGGATGCAAAAGCGATGGGCCTGCTCGGCAAGGACATCTTCGGGTCGGGCTTCGACTACGACATCAAGGTCTTCAAAGGCGCAGGCGCTTACGTCTGCGGAGAAGAGACCGCGCTCATCGAATCCCTTGAGGGACGAAGAGGCGAGTCTATGGTCAAGCCCCCGTTCCCGCCGACCCAGGGACTCTGGGGCCAACCCACGGTCATCAACAACGTGGAAACGCTTGCCAATATACCGCACATCATCCTGAACGGCGGTGAATGGTACGCGGGCATCGGGACTGAGAAGAGCAAAGGCACAAAGATCTTCTCACCGTGCGGCGACGTATTCTATCCCGGCGTCTACGAAGTGCCGTTTGGTATCACGATGCGCGAGGTTATCTATGAACTCGCGGGCGGAACGAAGAGCGGCAAGCCGTTCAAGGCTGTTCTCGTCGGCGGACCCTCAGGTGCATGCGTAGGCGCTGAGAGTATGGACAAGACCTTCGCGTATGAAGACCTTGCACCGGGAGCAGGCGCACTGATCGTCATGGACGAAGACAAGTGCATCGTTGATACAGTCAACAACTGCCTGAAGTTCTTTGTTCATGAGTCATGCGGCCAGTGCATCCCCTGCCGTGAAGGCACGAAGCGGATGTACGAGATGACCAAGAGCTGGACAGAGGGTCAGGGCGAAGAGGCCGACTTGGCGTTGATGCAGGCGCTTACGAGTAACCTTGCGCTTACATCGCGTTGCGGTCTCGGGCAAGTCGCCGGTACTGCATTCGCGACCAGCTACAAGCTCTTCCCTGATGAGTACCTTTCGCACGTTGTCGGGGCGGAATGTCCCACCGGAAAATGCACCATGACCAACGGAGGGGGCAAGAACAATGGCTAACACCGTGAATCTAACAATCAATGGCATGAGCGTTCAGGCCGAGGAAGGCATGACCGTCCTGCAGGCTGCGCAGAAGGCCGGAGTGTACATTCCTACCCTCTGCTACCACCCTGATCTGAGCATCGAGGGCGTGTGCAGAATCTGCGTCGTCGAGATCAAGGGCCAGAGGCTCCTCTGCCCGTCATGCGCCTACCCGGTCGCCGAGGGCATGGACATCAACACCCATTCGCCCAAGGTCCGCGAGGCTCGGCGCACGATCATCGAGCTCCTGCTGGCGAACCATCCCGACGAGTGCCTCACCTGCTCCAATAACCAGAAATGCGAGCTGCAGAGACTGGCTAAGGAGTTGGGAGTTCAGCAGGTACGATTCGAGGGAGCCAGACGCGATGTGCCGATTGACACCTCCAACCCGTCCGTGATCCGCAACATGGATAAGTGCATCCTCTGCAAGCGCTGCGTCCGCGTGTGCCATGAGATGCAGTCCGTGGGCGCGATATTCGCGAACAAGCGCGGCTGGGATACAGTCATCGCCCCGCCGTTCAACAAGGAATTGTCGGAGATGGTGTGCGTCTTCTGCGGCCAGTGCATCAACAGATGCCCGACCGGCGCGCTGAAGGGTAACGACCCCGCTGCCGAGGTTTGGGAAGCGCTCAGCGACCCGGATAAGCACGTCGTCGTGCAGACTGCACCGGCTGTTCGTGCAGCGATAGGCGAGGAATTCGGCATGCCCGCCGGCAGCCTCGTCACCGGCAAGATGGTCGCCGCGCTGAAGATGATGGGGTTCGACAAGGTGTTCGACACCGACTTCACCGCAGACCTGACGATTCTGGAGGAGGGCAATGAACTACTCCACCGCCTGAAGACCGGCGGTACACTGCCGATCATAACCTCCTGCTCGCCGGGATGGATCAACTTCATCGAACACTTCTACCCGGAGCAGCTACCGCATCTCTCAACGTGCAAGTCGCCGCAGCAGATGTTTGGCGCGCTGGCGAAGACATACTACGCAGAGAAGATGGGGATAGACCCCTCTAAGATCGTCGTTGTCTCCATCATGCCCTGCACCGCGAAGAAGTATGAGTCCGAGCGACCGGAGATGCGCTCCAGCGGCTACCAGGACGTTGACTACGTTCTGACTACCCGCGAGGCTGCCGGTATGATGAAGGAAGCCGGTATAGACCTTCCAAACCTGGAAGACGGCAAGTTCGATCTTCCGCTTGGGATGTCCACCGGCGCGGCCGTAATCTTCGGCAACACCGGTGGCGTTATGGAAGCGGCCCTCAGAACCGTCTACGAAGTGGTTACCGGCAAGACGCTGGAGAACGTCGAGATCAAGGCCGTCCGCGGCATGGAAGGCGTTCGTGAAGCGGAGATAGACCTGGACGGAACAAAGGTCAAAGCGGCTGTGGCGCATGGTCTGGCCAATGCCCGAAAGATCCTTGATCTGATCAAGGAAGGCAAGGCTGATTACGCGTTCGTCGAGGTGATGTGCTGCCCTGGCGGTTGCATCGGCGGCGGCGGTCAGCCCCACCCGACCAGTGAGGAGATACGCAAGAAGCGCGCAGAGGCGATCTATGCGGAAGACTCCGGGATGGCGCTTCGGAAGTCGCACGAGAACCCGGCGGTCCTGACGCTCTACAAAGAGTTCCTGGGCGAGCCGCTTTCGCACAAGTCGCACGAACTGCTTCACACGAAGTACACCGCGAAAACTAAGAAGAAGGCAAAAGCCTAGACGTATAACAACAATGCCCCTGCCGAACGCCATTACGCATACAAGCAGGAATAGCGGCATAGTACGGTGAACAAGAGGGAGGGTCGTAAGGCCTTCCCTCTTTTGCATAGCGGCGGAACTATGCGGACGGGCAGGTCGTAAGGAAAGCAATACACGTTTCGGTACAGGAGGTCCGACATGTCATCCTCAAGGCATTATGTTGTACTACTGGCTGCGATTGTTGTCTCGTCCCTCTTAGCCGTGACCCCATGCTTCTCTCAGCATGGTGACTGGAGCAGGTACGAGCCGGAGCCTTTTGTCATCCACGCAGCAACGAACGGCGTCACCTTAAGTACTGCAACCCCATACAACGGAGTAACCTACCACCGCATCTACGAACCGGCGACCGGATACCAGATTCCAGCCGCACCCGACGTCACAATAATCCCGATGCCCTCGATCTCGACAACCCCAACCGGCCCCGGTTACTACGAAGCATACATCATACTCAAAGACACTAGTCTACCCGCCTCAGCCTCCAAGGAGCTCGTCACCCGCCGACTCGCCTATTTAGTCAACATTGCACAGAGTGGAGATGTCTGGACGCGGACGATGACCGAGGTCATGACCGCTCTCCACGACAATCCGTGGACTGCAGTCGGATACCCGAAGGTCGAACCTCTTGCCGGAACACGCACGATCCGTGTGAGCGCGCAGGGCAAGAACGCCGGACACACTGCGACACGTGTAGCTCTGTTTGCCCGGCAGATCATCGCGCAGTGTCAGGAGATGGACGGAACGCCGAACCCGCAACTAGAGTCCGTGGGGCAGGTCCACACGCGCACAGTGAAACGGCCGGTGCTCGACTCTGCGCGAACCTGGCTCCGTGATGTCACCCGCATCGGGCGACCCAGGGTAGGCGCGTTGAAAGACCAACTGAACTACGTCCTCAACGAGTCTGGAAACGCGCTGACCAGTCGCATCGAAATCGCCCTTGGAGTGCTCCTAGGACTAGTCATCGGCGCATTCATGGGACGGAGGCGCGTGTCGCCCAGGTACTACGCTGTGTTGGCAGGACTGGTTGTTCTATCGCTCTCTGTTGCCTGGATCTCGACATACAAAGAATGCGATAAGCTGCCGGTGTACTCCGCGGCAACCACCCTCATCTGCAAACCTGCGTCGAGTTCCGGCACTCCCGCTGAGTTGGTGACCTTAGCAAAGAGCAAGACTGTGCTGGACGGCGCTGTGCTCACACTAGAGTGGGTCGGCATCCCGACGACAGTGCAGCGAATCCGCGGAGGACTCGAAGTACGACGCAGGACGGATTCCGACTTGATCTGGATAGAAACCAGACTGGCAGCCAGAACCAAGCCGTCCGTTTCCGACCCGTCGAACATCTACTTCCTCAACTCATACGCGGACTTGGACACCCAACTTGAAACCAGCGCCGTCGCGAGTGCAGTTGCATATCAGACAATCAAGCGGTACGACCAACTGCACCCGAAAGATGCATCAGCGAATCCAGTGCAGATACTCGATCGCAGCCAAGCTCGGATACTGCCGCTGCCGAATCTGGCGGAGACAATGGTCCGCTACGGGATACCTGTATCTGCATGTCTGCTGGTCCTGCTGATCGTCTACCCCATCAGCTACCGCATCGCACTGAGGAAATGCGCCGCTGCGGCACACTGAAGTCAAGAACCAGGCAAAATGTGCCGAATATTGTAGTAAGCCGAGGGAAGGCTTGAATGCCTTCCCTCTTTTCATGCGTGCCCAATATATCCGGTATTTCGTGGCAAACCCCAGAATAATTCCGATAGACTTGACCCAGATCAAGTACGCGATATGGTCTGATCGGGTATAATGTTCATGAAGAGTCCAAGGAAAGAAGGTTCTGACAATATGTCTACCGACACGCGCGCATCGTTCATTGACGAACAGAAGATTGCTGACCTGCTAGCAGCCGGCGCCAAGGCCGACAAATCACGAGGTTTACAGATCATTGAGAAGGCCAGGCAGTGCAAGGGCCTCGATCTTGACGAGCTAGCTGTACTCCTGCAGGCCGACGACCCTGAAGTCATTCAGGCGCTGTACGATGCGGCGCTCTACGTCAAGAACACGGTCTATGGCCGCCGCATGGTATTCTTCGCTCCCCTCTATGTAAGCAACGTGTGCGCGAACAACTGCCTCTACTGTGGGTTCCGCAAGGACAACACGGAACTGGTCCGCAAAGTCCTGACGATGGACGAGGTTCGCGGTGAGATAGAACTCCTCCTCGAAGAGGGACACAAGCGCGTGCTGCTGGTAGCCGGCGAGCATCCTCAGAAATCGGGCATTGACTACATCGAGGAAGCCGTCGCTGCCATCTACGACACGAAGGTCGGCAACGCGTCCATGCGCAGGGTCAACGTGAACTGCGCGCCGCTCTCCGTGGAGGACTTCCGGCGACTGAAGGCCACGAATATCGGCACCTATCAGTGCTTCCAAGAGACTTACCACCTGGAGACATACAAGAAAATGCACCCGTCTGGCCCGAAGGCGGACATGCTGTGGAGACTCCATGCCCCCGCAAGAGCAATCGAAGCCGGAATTGACGATGTGGGCGTCGGCGCGCTGCTGGGGCTGACCGACTACCGATTCGAGGTCATGGCGATACTCACGCACTGCCAGCACCTGGACTTAACGAGTGGCGTCGGACCGCATACGATCTCAGTCCCGCGACTGGAGCCTGCGCTCAACTCCGACGTCGCGAACAATCCGCCGCACGCGGTCACCGATGACAACATGCGCCGGATCGTTTCGTGCATACGGCTGGCGGTTCCGTACACGGGGATCATACTTTCGACCAGAGAGCGGGCGGAGTTCCGTGACGAACTCATCTCATTGGGAGTCTCGCAGCTCAGCGCCGGATCGCGGACCGCACCGGGCGGGTATGCGGAGGCGAAGGCGCATCAGCCCACCGGCGAGCAATTCTCCATTGGCGACGACAGAAGTCTCGCCGAAATGATAACCCAGCTCACGAAGGGCGACTATATCCCCAGCTTCTGCACCGGCTGCTATCGTAAGGGCCGCACCGGCGAGGCATTCATGGATCTGGCCAAGGAAGGTGAGATTCATCACATGTGCGCACCGAATGCCATCCTCTCCTTCAAGGAGTACCTGATTGACTACGCTGATGCCGACACGCGGGCCGAGGGAGAGCGCGTGATCGCAGAAGAATTGGCCAACCTGGACGACAACATGCGCATCAAGATTACCGACCTGATCGCAACCATCGAAAACGGCGCACGGGATGTGTACGTGTAGGGGATTTCGGATTGCGGATTTCGGATTGCGGATTTAATGAAATACTAAACAAAGCGCTGGTCACCGGCGACCTGAGTCGAGAGGAAATTGTCTTCCTGCTGTCACTGGAGGACGAGGCTGACGTGAAACGCCTGCTGGAGACTGCAGATGCGGTCCGGCAGGCATGTGTCGGCGACGATGTCTACATACGCGGCCTCATCGAGTTCTCCAACATGTGCGCGCGCAACTGCTCGTACTGCGGTATTCGTGCCGACAATCCCGATGTCCACCGCTACCGAATGCCGATTGACGAGATCATTGAGACCGCTGAGCATGTCGTCAGCAAGGGGATCGGCACGATCGTCCTGCAGTCCGGCGAGGATCCCTGGTTCACGGCTGACCGAATGCGCGAGATCATCCGCGGTATCAAGGCACGGGCTGACTGCGCCATCACGCTCAGCATCGGCGAGCGAACCTACGACGAATACAAGGCTATGAAGGAGGCTGGGGCGGATAGGTTCCTCCTGAGGCACGAAACCGCAGTCCGTTCTCTCTACGAAAAGCTCCACCCCGACTGCAGTTTCGACGAGCGCCAGAGATGCCTTAACGATCTCAAGTCGCTGGGGTATCAGGTCGGCGCGGGCTGCATGGTCGGCCTTCCGTGGCAGACCGTTGAGGACATGGCCGAGGACATTGTCTTCGTGCGCGACCTGAACGCGGACATGGTGGGAATCGGCCCGTTCATCCCCCATCCCGGCACGCCCCTCGGCGACCACCCAGCCGGGACGCTGGCCCAAACTCTGAAGATGGTTGCGCTTGCCCGAATCGCGACCAGAAACGGACTCTTGCCTGCTACTACGGCAGTGGGTTCGATAGACCCGTTCGGTCGAGAGAAGGCCCTCAAGGCCGGGGCGAATGTGGTTATGCCGAACTACACACCTCTGAAGTACCGCGTGGATTATGAAATCTACCCGGACAAGAAGTGCATCAACGAAGACCCCGAGCAGTGCCACGGATGCATGCAAGCGCGCATCCTCTCAACCGGCAGAACGATCGGCACAGGCCCGGGGCATTCGTTAAAGCATCTTCGGTGATCTTATACATACTTAGACTTATCGTGCCTGTCTGAGGGCCTCCAGCGCAGCCTTCAACGCCTGCAAGCTGTCTCGTCCGGAAGGCAGATTCTCCACCAGCGCACCCTCACGGATACTTCGCGCAAGCATGGAGTACATCCTGTCGAACGACTTTGCCGGAGCGTCTATCGGACGACGGAAGCATTCGCCCTTGGAATAAACGGTCAATTCTTTTCGGTGTTCGCAATTGGGAATAGTACACTGGCTATCCTGATAGCTGATCAGCCCATCAGTGCCTATCAACTCATAGTGCAGGTTAGCGCCGTGCTCGGGCGTGTTGTGGGTATACGCCCAACCGTTCTCGTTCAGCACCAGCACGCCGTTTTCCATCTTGCATGTAGCAATTACGTGGTCGGGATTTGGGTAGTCCTCGATGTAAGTTCCGCGCGCCACAATCTCCGCGTATTCGGAACCTGAGAACCACCTGCCCATATCGAAATAATGGACACCGCAGTCCACAATCGGGCCAAGCCCCTCGGTAACGAGCATCCTGTATCGTTCCTCGCCCGCCCAGCGACCGCCCATCCAGTTGCCTACAAATCTGCACACTTTCAGCTCGCCGATAGCCCCGGAGTCGAGCAACCTCTTCATCTCAGGCATCGGATCAGAGTGGCGAAGCTCGAAGTTGGTGGCAAACAGCAGCCCGGCATCATCCATCGCTTTGACCATCTCCTCGCCCTGCACCACCGTCTCAGCGAGCGGTTTCTCGCACAGAGCGTGCTTACCCGCCTTAGCAGCATCCAGCAGCACCTGACGATGCGCAACCAGCGGCACAGCAATTCCCACGGCGTCTATGTCATCGCGCGCGAGAAGCTCATGATAGTCAGTGTAGGTATCCTGCACGCCATGCTTCTCTTTGAGTTCAGCCAGTCGCCCAGCGTTCAGATCGCTCAGCGCCACAAGCTCAACTTCCTCCGCGTTGCACGCACCCGGAATGTGGCCGTACCCAGCCACCGTTCCGCACCCGATAATCCCGAACCGAACCTTTTCCATTTCACCTCTCCATTGTTGGCTACCCTGGTATGACACCGTTGTCACCTCAGCGCGTTCATTATCCTCATCCGCCCCGAATACGAGGCAGTCTCCGTGAACCCTATCTTTCGCAATACACCGCGCGCGTCGTCAAATCCGCGAGTCAGGTGCTCGGGCTTGTGAGCATCGGCGCATATCATAACCGGAATCTCCCTCTCGAAACAACACCTGAGTATCGCTTCATTAGGGTACTGATCCCGCGCCGGTACGTGCCAGCCCGAGCACCTGACTCGCGGATTTGACGACGCGCGCGGTGTATT